>JABIUG010000106.1 GCA_018700655.1 Rhodospirillaceae bacterium
CCGAAGAGGCGCGCCTGACGATCGATTGCTCGGCAAGCGCGCTGTTGTTGCCGCTGCGGTCTGCAAACGCCGCCGATGCCGACCTGCCGGAGTTCGAGGGGGCGGAAATCCCCGAGCCTTCGGGCGTTACCTGGTTGCGCCAGTTCGGGCGTCAGCGGCGCTTTGTGACCGACATGGAAAGCGGCCACACTGAGTTTTCTCTCGGCAAGGATGATGGCGCCTACCGGATCGACGATCACGGCATGGAGGTCGATCAGCTTGGGGTCGAGAAACAGTCGATCACCAAGGGTGATCCGCTCTCAAGTTGTGGTGAGGTGAGCTGGCGTATCACCCAATCACGGGGTGACTGGCAGGTCGCGGTCGAGGCGACGACGACGGTGACTTGCGATGCCGCGAACTTCTTCGTCGAGACCACGGTGAACGCCAGCGAGGGCGATGACGAGTTTTTCAGTCAGAACTGGAAACGCTCCATTCCGCGCGACTTGCTCTAGCCGACGCAAACCCGCGCCAGCAAAAAGGGCCGGTCCATCCGGACCGGCCCTTCCTTATTGCGAGCCTGATTGGTGATCAGGCCGTGGAGTCGTCGATCCAGACGTCTTCCCAGTACATCCAGCCGGCAAAGCCGTGGGGATGGCCTTTAAGGTCCTTGACCTTGTTGGAATAGGCGTCGAGCCAGTTGGTGAAGACCGGTGTAACGGTCGAGCCTTCATCACGCATGATGATCTGAATCTCGCGATAGAGTTCACGACGCAGATCTTCATCAACCGACTGGCGCGCTTCCAGAACGAGGCTGTCGAAACGTTCGTTCGACCAGTAGCTCTCGTTCCACGCACCACCGGAGATGTAGGCGATCGCCAACATCAGATCAGCCGTGGGCCGGCCATACCAGCTTGAACCGCACCAAGGCTCTTTCAGCCAGACCGCGCTCCAGTAACCATCGGACGGCACGCGTTTAACCTGCACGTTGGCGCCGGCTTCGCTCATCGTTTCGGCCATGACGATGGTGGCGTCGACGCCACCGAAGTTGGAATCAGAACCGAAGATCTCGAACACCGTGTTTTCCGCGCCGGCCTTCTTCAGGTAGTAGGCAACCTTGTCGGGGTCACGCGGAAGCGCTTCGACATCGGGGGCAAAGAACGGGTCATGCTGTGGGATCGGATGGTCACGTCCGACCGTTCCCAGCCCCTGCCAGACGAGGTTCAGCATGCGTTCACGATCGACCGCATGTTTGAGCGCCAGGCGAACATTGTTGTCGGTATAAGGCGCAGTATCCGAGCGCATGGGATAGGTCGGATGGGCACCGCCGGGCTGGTTCAGAACCTGGGCGCTGTCGGAATTGGCGACCGTCTCGACCAGTTGGGGCTCCAGCGCGGTGATGATGTCGACTTCGTCAGCGAGCAGCGCATTGACGCGGGTCGAGCCATCGGGAATGCCGAAGGTATCGATCTCGCTGACATAGGGCCGGCCATTGCGGTGGTAGCTCGTGTGGGCTTCGAAGATGCCGACAATACCCGGCTCGAATTCCGCGACCTTCCAGGCACCGGTGCCGATGGCCTCGCCGTCGACATAACTTTCGGTGTCGGCGCCTTCGGGCTGCACGGTGAAATGATACTCCGACAGCAGATAGGGGATATCTGCATTGGGCGTCTTCATGTTGAAGACGACGTATTTGTCGCCATCAGCCGTGATCGATTCGATGTCGCCCATATAGGCGTTGGCGGGCGAACCGGTATCGGGGTCGAGGTGGCGGTTGAACGAATAGGCCGCATCGGCTGCCGTCATCGTCTTGCCGTTGTGGAACTCGACACCGTCCAGCAACTCGATCGTCCACTGTGTCGCGTCGGCATTGGGTTCCCAGTTGGTCGCCAGGTTGCCGACCAGGCCCTCTCCGGGCAGGAAGTCGATCAGCCGGTTATAGAGCAGTCCGGCGCGCATGATGTCGATGCCGGCAACGATCTTGGCCGGATCAAGCGTGTCGGCGGCGCTGCTGCCGGTGCTGGCAGCGCGGAGTGATCCGCCTGCCTGGGGTGTGGCTGCCTGTGCTTCGCTGATCGTGTTGTCGATCAAGGTGCTCGCCGCAGCCGCGGTAAGTCCCATTCCCAATAGTCCGTTCTGGAAATCCCTGCGCGAAACCTTGCCGCGCTTGAACTCCTGGATCAGAATATCTTTCTTACTCATGACATCCTCCCGTTAGGCGGTATTTGTGCCGCCCGTATGGTTGTTGGTTTGGCGGACAACATGTTAGCGCATGAGTTCGGACTTTGGCGAGTCCCTCTGTTCAACGATTGCCGCCGAGCAGCTCCGCAATTTCGTTCGCCGCGCGTATGCCGGTGAGATAGGCGCCATGACAGGTCGAGAAGAACTCCGATGAGGTCGCTTCACCGGCAAAGAAAATACGGCCATCGATCGGACGTGCGAGTTCGGCGCGCTGATGGGCGTTGCCCGGAGTTGCCGCGGAATAGGATCCAAGCGTCCAGGGATCGCCTTCCCAGGCGGTGACGATCACCCGGTCGGTGACGTGTTTGGCGATGTCGTTGCCCCAGACCGCCTTCATCCGCTCGACCAGATATTCGACCGATGCCTGCTGGCCGGCCCGTTCCAGCCACGATCCAAAACGGCCGCCGGTGACGCCGACGACATAACTGTAGCCATAGGGGCCGACTTCCAGGGCGAGCGGAACCTCGTCGTCCTCCAGCATGACCGTCGCGTTCTCACGGTCACTGCCGGCCAATGGGTTGTCGTCGAGCATGACACCGATCCTGTTGTGGACACCAAGGGGCAGCTTGCGCGCGGCGTTGGATTTCCAGTCAGGCAGGCCCGGCTCAAAGATGATCCGGCCGGAAGAAAGAACATTGCTCGAAACCGTCACCAGGGCCGTGCGTCCCTTGATCGTGCCCTGAGACGTCACGACTTCGACACCTCCCGCGGTCAGCCTGATCCGTTTGACCGGCGCGTTCAGCGTGACAGGCACATCTGCGGCCCAGGCGGCGACAAGGGCACCATAGCCCTCCGTGACCGGCCAGTTTTCATTGGTGTCGTTGTAGGCGCATACATCGACGACGCCTGACTGGTCGATGTCGCGCGATACACCCAGCGAGAACCAGTAGGCGTGGAAAGCAGCCCAGGGATCTTCGAGATCAACAACATCGGCGACCGCACAATCACGCCCCTGCGCGGCAGCAGCGGCAATCGCTTTATCGTTAGCCTCGCTCAGTGCCTGCACTGCGGCACGCTCGTCTTCACCGATCCAGGAACCTGCATTGTGAATCGGCTGGTTCCATTCATTGTCCTTGCGATAGCTGAAACCATGTTGATCGGCGATCGCGACAAACGGATTGAGGCTTGCCGAATGCATCCAGTGACAGCCAAGGTCGAACGGCTGGCCCTGGGCAAACTCTTCGGTATAGGCGCGCCCGCCAATCCGGTGTGAAGCCTCGACCACGGTAAAGGTCAGCCCACTTGCAGCGGCCGCCTTTGCGGCGGAAAGACCGGCCGAACCGGCACCGATGATTACAACGTCAACGTCATTTGCCATGAAACTTGCCTTGCTGTTTTTCGGCGGGGACATTAACCCGTGGTATCGGGGCTGCACAGCGCGCCTTGCTGCTGAAAGACTATCTTCTTAATGTTCGCTCATATTTCATGATCTCAAGGCCGCGATGAAACCCATCCGCGACTGGTTCTACCAGACATTCTCAGACCCGCAGGTCACGATCCTGACCTGCGTCCTCCTGTTCGCCGTGGTCGCGATCGTGTTCGTTGCCGATATGGTTGCGCCGGTCATTGCAGCCGTCGTCGTCGCTTTTCTGCTGGATGGCCTGGTGCAATGGCTCAAGCAGCGCCGGATCGGCCACCTGATCGCCGTCAATCTGGTCTTCGTGGGATTCGTCCTGGCCTCGATGCTGTTTTTTCTGGGCCTGGTTCCCATGGTGTTTCGCCAGATCGGGGATTTTATCGCGCAGATCCCTCTGATGACGCATCAGATGCAACGCCACTTGCTCGAGTTGCCCGAACGGTATCCGGAATTTGTCAGCGAAGAGCAGGTCAGGACCATCATGGCGCAACTGGGCAACAGCGTGGTCGATATCGCCACTGTGTTGCCGTCGTTTGCTGGTGCGTCGCTGGTCGGGCTGATGACCGCGATCGTCTACCTGATCCTGATGCTTCTGCTCGTCTATTTCATGATCAAGGACAAGGCGAAGATTTCTGTTTGGGTGGCCAGCTTTCTGCCCAAAGATCGCGAACTCACCCATACGGTCTGGAGCGAGGTCAACGTTCAGGTCTACAACTACGTTCGAGGCAAGTTCTGGGAGATCCTCATTGTCGGCGGCGTCACCTATGTCGTGTTTGCGGCTCTGGGTGTCAATTTCTCCGTCCTGATGGCGGTGATGACCGGTCTGTCGGTTCTGATTCCCTTCGTTGGCGCTGCTGCGGTCACGATCCCCGTGGCCGCGGTCGCCTTTGTCCAGTATGGCTTCAGCATGGAGTTCGGCTATGCCGTGCTGGCTTACGGCATCATCCAGGCGCTCGATGGCAATTTGCTGGCGCCGCTCCTGTTCAGCGAAGTCGTCAACCTCCATCCGATCGCGATTATCGTCGCCATCCTGATTTTCGGCGGGTTGTGGGGATTGTGGGGCGTCTTCTTTGCGATTCCACTCGCCACGGTCGTCCAGGCCGTGTTGCGGGCATGGCCGCGATCGTCGGCATGGCGCAAGCCGATTTGAACGAAGCTGTCCCCTGTTCCGTCCACTCTGCCTTGCGTTTCGCGACCGCTCGTTTACGATCAAAAGCAAGCCGGGCAAACCGGACAAATACGGTTCTGGGCTCAAAGGCGCACCCGGTTGGGGCTGAAGGGAGGCGCTTGGCGTGTTCAAGCTGATCGTCAGACGATTGTTTCTGGGATTGATCACGCTCCTGGCGGTTTCCGTGCTGGTATTCCTCGGCACGGAAATTCTTCCGGGCGATGTCGCGAGCGCCATGCTCGGCCAGTCTGCGACGGAGACGAACCTGGCTGCCCTGCGCGAACAGATGGGCCTCAACCTTCCTCCCCATGAGCGCTATTTCACGTGGTTGGGCAATGTCCTGATGGGTGATCTGGGCCAGTCACTGGCCAACCAGATCGAAGTCAGCAGGGTGATTGCGCCCAGGTTCTGGAACACGATCAACCTGGCGCTTTACGCGACCGCCGTTGCCTTGCCGCTTTCCCTGATCCTGGGTCTGATGTGCGCGGCCTGGCCGGATGGTATGTTTGATCGCACCGTGACCGTGGTGACGGTGTTCTTTATCTCGATCCCTGATTTCGTGATCGCCATTCTGCTGATCATCATCTTTGCGGTTGAACTTGACTGGTTCAGCTTTGTCGTAAAACGGCCCCGTTGGAGTGACTTTTTCGGAACTCTGGGATTGACCTTCCTGCCGATGATGACGCTGGTGCTGTCTGTTCTGGCGCATATCATCCGCATGACGCGTGCCGCAATTCTGGACGTTCTGAAATCGGCCTATGTCGAAATGGCGCTGCTCAAGGGCGCTTCGAAGTGGCGCATCATTCTTCTCCACGCTGTTCCCAATTCTCTGGGTCCGATCGTCAACGTCGTCGCGCTTAACCTTGGTTACCTGGTCAGCGGCGTGGTCATCGTTGAGGTGATCTTCACCTACCCGGGCCTGGGCCGGCTCATGGTCGATTCCGTATCCTTCCGTGACGTGCCGATGATCCAAGCCGTCACGATGATTTTCTGTTCGTTCTACATTGCGTTGAACATCTCCGCCGACATCCTGGCGATCTTTGCCAATCCGCGACTGAGGTATTCGAAATGACCGACGCCGTCGCTTCACGCATCACGGGGCGCAAGCGGAGCAAACGCGCGCGGCCCAAACCAAACGGTTGGGCCTGGGCCGGGATCATCATTGTCGCCGTCGGCCTGCTGCTGGCGATATTCGGCCCGCTGTTGGCACCCCACGGGGTTGGTGAAATCATCTCGGATTCGAACTTCGAGGCGCCGGGAGAAACCACGGTCATGGGCACCGACGCGCTGGGCCGCGACCTCCTGAGCCGCCTGCTCTATGGCGCGCAGCTGACCGTTGGCCTGGCGCTGGCGGCGACGGTTGTGGGTTTCCTGATCGGGATGGCGGTCGGGTTCTCCGCTGCGGAAGTGGGTGGCCGATACGATGACTTCGTCACCTGGCTGATCGATACCTTCCTTTCGTTCCCGCCGCTCATGCTTGCCTTGATCGTTATCGCCGCGTTGTCATCGAGCCTGCCGGTGCTGATTGGCGTCATCGCGATCTTGCATGCCTCCCGCGTTGCTCGTGTTGGACGCGCAATTGCGATGAACGTGGCCGCGCTTGAATTTGTCGAAGTGGCGCGTGCGCGCGGCGAGAAACTGTTTTCCATCCTGGTGCGCGAAATCTGGCCATCGACCATTCGCCCGTTGGCGGTCGAGTTCGGCCTGCGCATGACCTATTCCATCCTGTTTCTTTCCAGCCTCAGTTTCCTGGGCCTGGGCATTCAGCCGCCGGATGCCGACTGGGGTTCGATGGTTCGCGAAAACATGGACGCCATCAGCGTGGGGAAAGGACATTACCTTCCGGTTCTTGCGCCAGCTTTCGCCATTGCCATCCTGACGGTTGGCGTCAATCTCATTGTTGACTGGCTGGGCGCTCAGTCCGGCCGGGGTATTTCCGAGGAATTGACCAAGTGACACCATTGTTGCAGATCGAGGACCTGATCGTTGAAGGCAGGCCTCCCTCTGGTATCTGGATCGAGACGGTCCACCAGTGCAGCCTTGATGTGAATGCCGGTGAGGTGGTCGCCCTGATCGGCGAGTCCGGAGCCGGCAAGACCACAGTGGCCCTGGCCGGGCTGGGCTACACACGTCCGGGAACCCGTTTCAAGAATGGCCGGGTGCTGCTCGAGGGACGCGATATCCTCACCATGACGCCGCGCGAACGGCGCGACATGCGTGGCAAGGAGGTCGCTTACGTCGCGCAGAGCGCGCAAGCGTCTCTCAACCCCGCGATTGCGATCGGCGACCAGATTGCCGAGGCCCTGACACTGCACAAGTTGGCCGAGGGCGCCGAAGCCAAGAAGCGTGCGATCGAGCTGCTCGACCTGCTTGATCTGCCCCATCCCGAGATCCTTGCCCGCCGTTACCCGCATCAGACTTCAGGCGGTCAGCAACAGCGCATCATGATGGCCATGGCGATGGCATGCAGGCCCAAGTTGCTGGTGCTCGACGAGCCCACGACCGCGCTGGATGTGACGACCCAGATCGAAGTTCTCAAGGCCATCAAGGATGTCATTCGCGAACTTGGAACTTCGGCGATCTATGTCAGTCACGACCTTTCCGTTGTCGCCCAGCTTGCTGACCGGATCCTGGTTATGAATCAGGGCGATGTCGTCGAGGAAGGCCTGACCGACGACATCCTGAACAACTCCAAGCAGGAATACACCCGCACGCTACTGGGTGCGGTCAAACCCAAGCCGACACGCGAAACCGCACTTTCGCAATGGAATCCGGTGGCTGGCCAGACCCCGATCATGTCCGTGCGTGGCGTGGATTCGACCTATGAACGCCAGACCCTGTTCCATTCGATCGAGCGTGAAGATTACGTCCTGCACGACATCGACCTTGAGATTTTTCCGCGCGAGGTTCTGGCTGTCGTCGGTGAGTCCGGCAGCGGCAAGTCGACCCTGGCCAGGGTCATGGCGGGGCTGCAGCCCGCACTGAAGGGTGAAGTCACCCTGGACGGCGAAGTCCTGCCGGGCCATTCGCGCCGGCGCACCAAGGACCAGCTTCGCCGCATCCAGATCATCTTTCAGAGCCCGGATCAGTCGCTCAACCCCGAGAAACGCGTGGATGACGCGATCGGCCGCCCGCTCGAGCTATATTTCGGCATGCGCGGTACGGAAAAACACGACCGGGTCGCAGAACTTCTCGAAATGGTCGGCCTTGATCCCGATTATGCCGGGCGTTTCCCTTCAGAGCTTTCAGGGGGGGAGCGCCAGCGTGTTTCGATTGCGCGTGCCTTTGCCGCCAAACCTGACATCATCCTGTGCGATGAGGTGCTTTCAGCGCTCGACACCGTTGTTGCTGCCCGCGTCCTCGATCTCATGCGCGAACTTCGTGAGCAGCATCAGGTCGCCTATGTCTTCATCAGTCATGATCTCTCGACCGTCGCCTCGATCGCCGATCGTGTTGCGGTGATGTATGCCGGGCGTATCATCGATGCCGGGCTTACCCGCGAGGTCTTTGCGCCGCCTCATCACCCCTACACCCAACTTCTGATCAATTCGGTTCCGGCCTTACGTCAGGGTTGGCTTGAAGAAGTCACCGCCAGCCGCGAGGCCGAGGCCGGGATGCGCAGCAATGTCATGCTGCACGACATTCCTTGTCCGTTCCGCATGCGCTGCCCGGTGATGATCGAAGGCAAATGCGATGTGGAATCCGCACCGCGCCAGGAGATGGGCGATCATCACACGGTCTATTGCCAGCATTCGGAGTCCGAGTTGCTCGAGGCCCAGGACCACCCCTGATCAGCCCAAGGGAGTAACGGCATGGCTTTTGGTTATTACGTCGTCGAACTTGACGTCAAACATCCCGAGATGATGCCGCGCTATCGCGAACTGGTCGGACCGGCCCTGGCGAAGTTCGAGGGTGAAGTGCTGGCCGCCAGCGAGAACATCACACATCTCGAAGGCGAGCCCGCACCGTTGTCGCGCGCAGTCATTATTCGGTTCCCCTCGACCGAGCAGGCGCTCGCCTGGTTCCGCAGCGACGAATACGCTGAAGCGCTCTCGATCCGCGAAAAGGCCTGCGTCAGCCGGTCCTATGTGGTCGAAGGGCTGGGGTAGCACTACCCCCGGGTAGAAGTTCCCAAAGCGAAAGGGAACAACGTCACGATAGGGCCACATTGTTGTTCCATGATCGGGATCGAATCTGGATTCCATCGTAACGGAGCGAAGCATACGTCTTTTTGCCCTCCTGATGATCCTGCTTGTTTCCCCTGCATTCGCCTTTGCCGAATGCAGCCAGGACTACGAGATCGACACTGCCGACCTGGCAGGCATTCCCCATCAGGAGACCAACCGGTTCGCGGAACCCGGTTACGGTGTCCAGTACCGGTTTTACGATCCCGACGGCAGCCGGAACGTTTCCTACTATCGCTATGACAACGGTCTGCGCGCGATCGACAATGAAATCGCAGCTGCAGAAATCCAGGGCGTCCACGCCACCGTTCTGCAGGTCGCACCGATGAATGGCGTTGATATCGTGAGCGTCGAGCAGCTGGATTCCTTCATGGCTGGCGACATCGAGATGCTTGGGGTGATCTATGTCGGGACCAGGGGAACCGGTTCCGTCACCGAGTTTGTCGGCCTGGGACATGATGGCCAATGTATTCACAAAGTGCGCTACCCCCATGAAACCGTCACGGACGACACACAGGCCGATGCCGCGCGTGCCCAGTACGAAGCCGTCATGGAGGACCTGACGCCGCATATCACGACGCCGTTGCCCTGATCGTTGCGTCAGAGTCTGATTTTTCCGAAATCCACGCGGCCTTCGAGGGTCTGGGCGACCCGGAATACGGATTTATCGTCATAGGGATTGCCGACGATCTGGATGCCGGTGGGTACACCATCGCCTGACAGGCCGGAGGGGACCGAGAGCGCCGGGCAGCGGCTGAAGCCGTTGAACAGGAAGGTCATGATGACCTTGTTGACGTCGTGTTCGACGCCGTCGACGGTGATGGGATCAACCCAGTCGTGTACGTCTGCCGCGATTTCGGTCGACCCCACTGTGGGACAGAGGAATGCGTCGTAGCGGGCGAGCTGCGGGCCGAACTCTGCCCAGGTCTGGCC
>JABIUG010000107.1 GCA_018700655.1 Rhodospirillaceae bacterium
ATGAAATGAGATTCTTGACAAAACCCCGCCTGATGCGGATATAGTTGGTCAGCGCCGATTTGAACGACAGCTTGCCGGGCGCTTTATAAATACAGCTAAAGCGCCGTGAGTCTCTTTCAAGACCGACCGGCCAACAGCTGAGCGGTCTTTTTTGTTTGGCCTGGTCCACCCTGACGGACCCGCGGGATTTGAAGGGCAGCTTGCGTCCGCGTCATCAAACGCTAAAGCGCCACGGAGCAATCTCCGTGGGCCCAGCAATGAGGACCGGAGATTGCCATGACCAGACACAGATAATTACAAAGAGAAAACCGTGGCCCGGCCTGGATTGAACGTCAGCGACGTTCCCAGGCGCGAAACCACGGCTTTTGTGTTCACCCCGGCAGTGGCTTCCATCACGGCGGCGGAGTAGCCCTGTCGAGGTAGCGGCAGGGGTCGGGATCGCAAGATTCCGTCCCCTTTCCGTCTCACCAGACAACCATACAAGTACGCGAAGGTATCGACCATGACCGACAGCAAAAACCCTGAAACGATCGTCCTGCATGCCGGGCATCGCAAAGATGACACGACAAATGCGGTCGCGGTGCCTATTTATCAGACAACGAGCTTTCAGTTCGACAGTACCGAACATGCAGCGAATCTGTTCGGGCTGAAGGAATTCGGCAACATCTATTCCCGGATCATGAATCCGACCAACGATGTGCTCGAACAACGGGTCACAGCACTGGAAGGCGGCGTCGCCGCGCTGGCGCTTGGATCCGGCCAGGCCGCAAGCCTCTTCGCGATCCAGAATATCTGCCATGCAGGCGATAATTTCGTAAGTTCCACAGACCTTTACGGTGGAACATGGAACCTTTTTGCTAACACATTCAAGACCATGGGCATCGAAGTCCGTTACGTCGATCCATCCGATCCCGAAGGGTTCCGCAAGGCGACCGACGAGCGCACGCGCTGCTATTACGCAGAGACGCTGCCCAACCCGAAACTCAACGTCTTTCCGATCAAGGAAGTTGCCGATATCGGCCGTGAGCTCGGTGTCCCCCTGATTATGGACAACACCGCCTGCCCCATCCTGTGCCGGCCGTTCGATCACGGCGCTGCGATTATCGTCTATTCGACAACCAAGTACATCGGCGGCCATGGCACGTCGATCGGCGGCCTGCTGGTCGATGGCGGCAACTTCGACTGGGAAGCAGCCGGCGATCGTTTCCCGATGCTGAACCAGCCCGATCCCAGTTATCACGGCGCTGTCTGGACCGAGGCGGTCAAACCCCTGGGCCCGATTGCCTACATCATCAAGGCCCGGGTCACCCTGTTGCGTGACATCGGCGCACCGATGGCCCCGTTCAACGCTTTCCAGTTCATCCAGGGCATCGAGACCCTGCCCCTGCGCATGGAACGCCATTGCAGCAATGCCCAGGCCGTGGCCGACTTCCTGGCCGGCCATGACAAGGTAACGGCGGTGATCCACCCCAGCCAACAGAGCGGTGAAGCGCGCAAACGTGCCGATACCTATCTCAAGGGCGGCTATGGCGGTCTGGTCGGGTTCGAGCTCGCCGGTGGCGCCGAAGCGGGGCGCAAGTTCATCGATGCGCTGGGCCTGTTCTACCATGTCGCCAATATCGGTGATGCCCGCAGCCTGGCGATCCACCCGGCAAGCACCACCCACAGCCAGCTATCAGCCGAAGACCAGCTTGCGACCGGTGTGTCACAGGGCTATGTCAGACTCTCCGTCGGCATCGAACATATCGACGATATCCTGGCGGACCTGAAACAGGCTCTCGACGCGGCGTAATCCAGCAAGCGCCCGACGTTCGGGAGAACGATGGGCAGGCCACAAGGTGCTTGCGAAAGAGGACACGTGACACAGGGACCGACTGCTTTTCCCGGCCGTTATCCCACGACAAGGCTGCGCCGCAATCGGCGCAGCCCGTGGGCCCGCGCGCTGGTCAGTGAGAACACTGTCACTGCCGGCGATCTGATCTGGCCGGTCTTCGTGCGCGAGGGCAGCGGTGTGCGCGAGCCGGTCGAATCGATGCCCGGCGTCGACCGTCTGAGTATCGATCAGCTCGTCGAAGCCGCTGGAGAAGCCCGTGATCTGGGCATTCCCGCGATCGCGCTGTTCCCCAATACGCCCGAGGAGCGCAAAAGCCCCGACGGCGTCGAGGCGACCAACCCGGACAACCTCGTCTGCCGCGCCATTGCCGCGATCAAGGCCGAGGTCGATGGGCTGGGCGTGATGGTCGATGTCGCGCTTGATCCCTTCACCACCCACGGCCATGACGGCGTGATGGATGGTGAGGAAATTCTGAACGACGAGACGCTTGATGTGCTGGTGCGTCAGGCGCTGGTCCAGGCCCAGGCCGGCTGCGACATCATCTCGCCCAGCGACATGATGGACGGGCGCATCGGCGCTATCCGGCGCACGCTCGACGACAACGGCTTTACCAACGTCTCGATCATGGCCTATTCGTCGAAATACGCATCAGGGTTCTACGGCCCGTTCCGCGAGGCGGTGGGCTCTTCGGGTAACCTGATCGGCGACAAGCGGACCTACCAGATGGATCCCGCCAACACCGACGAGGCCCTGCGCGAGGTCGCGTTTGATCTCGAAGAAGGCGCCGACATGGTCATGGTCAAGCCCGGCATGCCCTATCTCGATGTCGTGCGACGGGTCAAAGACAGCTTCGGCGTACCAACCTTCGCCTACCAGGTCTCAGGCGAATACGCGATGATCGAAGGCGCCTGCCGCAACGGCTGGCTCGACCGCGAAAAGGTCTGGCCCGAAGCCATGATGTGCTTCAAACGCGCCGGCTGTGACGGTGTCTTGACCTACGCGGCAGTGGAACTGGCCAAGCGCCTCAAGGGCTGAAGAGCTTTAACCGCCCCGCGCGCACCAGCGAAGGCTGGGGTCCATACGCACTGCCGAACCATTCCTCTGAAGCTTTTGGGATATGGGCCCCAGCCTTCGCTGGGAATCAGGTTAAGAGCGTATCGCTCAGCGCTGCAGGAACTGGCGGACCGTGGCGATTTGTCCGGCATCGGCCAGCCACAACGGATGAGTAATGTTCTCCTCCGTCACCAACGTCGCCTTCGGCCCGCGTTCGGTCATGGATTGCGCGGTGGCCGCATCGAGCACCACGGAAACACCGCCACGCAACACCAGAGTCGGCATCGTCAAACCGTCCCAAAGCTTCCACAAATCCATGTCGGCAGGTTCCAGGGCCTTGAGCGGCTCGACGATCGCGGGGTCATAGTGGAGACGCAGCGAGCCGTCCTCTGCCTTGCGCAGGTTGCCTTGGGCAAGCTCCAGCCATTGCTCTGATGTCACAGGGCCAAAGGGTGCGAAACGCTCCTGCATATGGCTTGATGCCTGCTCGACCGAAGCAAACACCGGCGCGACATCGACGGCCTCGAGAATACCAGCCACGACATTGCCTGCCAGGAATGGCCCGACATCGTTCAGTACAATCGAACGGAACGACGTCCCCATTGCGGCCATGATCAGGCCCAGCAGGCCGCCCATCGAGGTTCCGATCCAGTCGACATTCTTCAGGTTCAAGGCCTTCATCGCGTGGGCCATGTGCCCCGCATAGACCGGCACCGTATAGCCCATGGGTTCATCGAGCCAGTCGCTGCCACCACGCCCGACCATGTCGAAGGCAACGACCTTCCAGCCATTGGACGCCAGATCCTCGGCCAGCCAGCGGAAATCGCTGCCATTGCGCGAGATGCCATGGATGCAAACCGCGGTCCGATCGGCATCGGCATCACCCCAGGACCTGTAGAACAGATTCACCGTGCCGCCGCCGTGCGGCACGGCAATGTGCTCTTCGTGCATCGCGCTGCTCATGCCACGCTCGACCGCAGGGGCGGCGCCTGGTTGATCGCACCCCATTCCTTCACCTCGACAAAGGTATCTGGATAAAAGCCGTTGAAGTTGGTCCGCAGGGCATTGCCATAGGCGCCGACCTGGCCAATTTCGATCCAGTCGCCCTCGTCGATATCTTCGGGAAGGTGGAACGTGAAGGGCAGGATATCGATCGAATCGCAGGTCGGACCCGACATCTTGAAATCGGCTCCGGTCTCCGACATCGGCCCCTTCAGGCGCACGGCACGCACCGGCATCTGGACCTGTGCCGTGACCATCTCCGAGAGGCTGCCGTAGATACCGTCGTTGATGTAGAGCTGGTTGTCCTTCCTCAGGAGAACCTGCACGACCATCGACATCGCGCCTGCAACCAGGCCCCTGCCCGGTTCGCACATCACGACACAGTCGTTGCGCAGATTGAGTTTCTTCAGACCCGCCCCGATCTCATCCATGAAACTCTCCAGCGGGGGAAGCTGCACGCCCTGATAGGCCGCCGGGAAACCACCGCCGACATCGAGCATGTGAATATCGACCTGGGCCTCGTCCATGATCTTCCTGAGGATCTCGAGGGCAATGTTCCAGGCTTCCGGCTTCAGGCACTGGGAACCGACATGGAACGAAAGGCCGGCCTGGCACTTCCACTTCTGCACTTCCTTCAGCAGCGCGGGTGCTTCTTCAGGCTGGCATCCGAATTTTTCGGAGAGGTCATAGGCCGTATCCATCGGCGGTGTGGCGACACGCACGACGCAGGTCACGCCCTCGCCGCCGGTCTCGTCCATGACCTTGGCAAGTTCGGCATGGGAATCGATCACGAAATGGCGGATGCCATAAACTTCATAGGCAGCCTTGATTGCTGCCCTGGCTTTCACCGGATGCATGAAATAGGCCCCGGCATCGCGGAACTGCTCGCGCACCTGGGCAATCTCGGGCAGTGACGCGGTGTCGAAATGACGGATGCCGGCCTCATAGAGGATTTCGGCGATGCGCGGGTGCGGATTGCACTTGATGGCGTAGAGCACCCTGCCCGGGAAGGTATCGAGGAATCGCCGCGCGGTTTCGCGCAACACATCGGGCTGGATGCAATAAATCGGATAACTCGGCTCCATGGCCGCAATCACTGCGTCGACGGAATCGAAGGTGCTGGTTTTCATCGGACTTGTCCCACGTGAAGCAAATGATGATGCCACGAAAACACCTTGCGGTTTCCCATGGACAGGCAAATTCGCTCTGATTGTTCGAGTCTGAGCTACTTCAAGGGTTCATGCGAACCCGCAACGCGGTTTCGACAGAGCCCGATGTGCTCCAAAGACGCATCTTATCGGACTTGTGGGCACCGTTGAAAAGATAAAAACCCGTGTCAGACCCGCTTTGCGCGCATACCTGCCCATCGCCGGAGTGTTTGCAGAAGTTCAAAGGCATGTGCATTGCGATACCGAATGAACCAGATTTGCTCTAGAACGATCACATCATCCAACGGGAACGAAAACATGGCTGAAGGTCCGCTCAGCGGCATCACGATCGTCGATATGACACGGGTTCTGGCAGGCCCCTACTGCACCATGGTGCTGTCGGACCTTGGCGCCAGGGTCATCAAGGTCGAGCAACCCGGCACCGGTGACGAAGCACGCGGCACCGGCCCGTTCCTGGGTCCGGTTTCGGGCTATTTCGCCTCGATCAACCGCGGCAAGGAGAGCATTGCGCTCAACCTCAAGGAAGACAACGACCGCGAGGTCTTTCGCGCTCTGGTCGGGGGCGCCGACGTGCTGATTGAAAATTACCGTCCCGGCGTCATGAAAAAGCTCGGCTTTGGCTGGGATGTCCTGCACGCGGAATTCCCCTCACTGATCTATGCCGCGGTTTCCGGCTTTGGCCATTCCGGGCCCTACAGCGAACGTGCAGCCTACGACATGGTGGTGCAGGCCATGGGCGGTGTCATGAGCCTGACCGGACATCCCGGCGGCGAGCCGACCCGTGTCGGCACCTCGATGGGTGACATCACCGCTGCCCTCTTTGCCGCGATCGGCATCTGTTCGTCACTTTATCACCGCGCCCAGACCGGCCAGGGCCAGATGATCGATATCGGCATGCTCGACTGCCAGGTCGCCGTGCTCGAAAACGCGATCGCGCGTTATTCCGCAACCGGCGAAATTCCGGGCCCCCTGGGCGCCCGCCATCCTTCGATCGTGCCCTTTGACGCCTTCAAGACAGCCGACAGCCACATCATTATCGCCGCAGGCAATGACGGCCTGTTCGTGCGCCTGTGCGAAGCACTGGGACGTCCCGAAATAGCCAAGGACGAGCGTTATCTGAAGAACGCCCTGCGCGCCCAGCATGTCGACGCGCTGGGTGCCGACATGGAATCTGTTCTGACGACCAACAGCACCGAGCACTGGCTTGGCGTCATCCAGGGGGCGGGTGTGCCCTGCGGCGCGATCAACAACATCGCCCAGGTTATCGCCGATCCCCACGTTCAGGCCCGCAACATGGTGGTCACGACCCATGACAAGGATGCCGGAACGATCCGCCTCTCGGGCAACCCGATCAAACTCTCGGGGTTTTCCGACCCGGAAACCAGAGGCGCTGTTCCCAAGCTTGATGAACATCGCGAAAATCTGATGTTTGAGTTTATGAAATGATTACAACTTGCTGAAAAAGAACAAAAAAACGATATCGCTTCTACGAATAATCATCAAGACATGCGGCGCAGTACTTGTCGTCGTCCTGATTGCCGTCGGCACACTTTTTGTCTGGCTGCAGCAGTCCCTGCCCAAGCTTGATGGCGACACCCTCGTCTCGGGCCCGACCGCCCCGATCGAGATCCTGCGTGACCTCTGGGGCATTCCCCACATCTTTGCGACAACACCGAACGATGCCTATTTCGGCCTGGGTTTTGTCCATGCCCAGGACCGCATGTTCCAGATGGAGCAACAACGCCGGCTGAGCCAGGGGCGCCTCTCGGAGATGCTGGGACCGATGACCGCAGAGTTCGATCGCTTCATGCGCCTGCTCGACCTGCACCGTGCCTCACAAGCCAGCATCGCAGCCCTCGACCCTGCGGCACGGGAGTCACTCAATGCCTATGCTGCCGGCGTCAACGCCTACATGGCGACCCATGATGGCGCACTGGCTCCCGAACTTGCCCTCTTGTTCGCTGATCGACCTGAACTCTGGTCGGCCGCAGACTCGATCGCATGGCTGAAAGTCATGGCGCTGCATCTTGGCGGCAACTGGCGTCAGGAAGCCTTGCGCGCAGCCATGATCGAAAAGCTGGGCCCGGAAAAGGCCGCAAGCTTCTATCCCGGCCTGCCGGTGGGTTCGTCTGACATCATCAACGAAGCTCTGGGGGTTGATGCAGCCGCCATCTCGAATCTGCTGAGCGAGCTTCTGCCGCTGCCCGGTCAAGGTTCGAACAATTGGGTCGTCGATGGCCGCCACACCGCCAGTGGCCGCCCCCTGCTCGCCAACGATCCGCATCTGGGATTTTCGATTCCCGCAGTCTGGTATCTCGCCCATCTGGAAGCACCCGGCCTTTCAGTCGCCGGCGCCACCTTGCCCGGCATGCCCCTTGTGATCGTGGGAACCAACGGGCGGATTGCCTGGGGTGTCACCAATGCAGGCCCCGATACCCAGGATCTCTTCGTTGAACGCTTCGATCCTGAGAACCCGACCATGTATCTGACACCCGAAGGGTCCGAGTCCTTCGCTGTGCGGGAAGAGACCATCGGTGTTCGTTTCGCCGAAGACGAAGAGGTCTCCATGCTCGAAACCCGGCACGGCCCGATCATGACCGGCATCCGCGAGCAGGTCGCGGCACTGACAGCCGAAGGCGAAGCCATCGCCCTGGCCTGGACCATGTTGCAGGACGACGACCGCTCGATCGAAGCGGGCCTTGCCGTCCACACGGCGCACGACTGGAGCGACTTCGTGGCCTCGGGGCGTAACTACGCCGGGCCGATGCAGAACATCGTCTATGCCGATCGTCGTGGGAACATCGGACTGCTGTCGCCTGCCGTAATCCCGATCCGCAATTCCGGGGATGGCCTGATACCGGCCGAGGGCTGGACCGGTGAGGCCGACTGGATCGGCGAAGTGCCCTATCACGACCTGCCCAGCCTGCTTAATCCGGCAACCGGGATCATCGCCACGGCCAACGACCGGCTGGTCGACGACAATTATCCCTATCTCCTGGGCCACCAATGGCAACCCGGTTACCGTGCCGACCGAATTCGCGAAGTCCTGCAAACCAGCGACCAGCACGACTTCGAAAGTTTCACCAGCCTGCAGCGCGACACACAGTCGCTGTTCGCAGAAGCGTTGCTCCCCTTCGCAACCGGTTCCCTGCCCCAGACCGAAGCCGGACGCAGGCTCCAGGCGGCACTGCGCGGCTGGGAAGGCAACATGGATGCCGAACTCATCACCCCGACGATTTTCCAGGCTTGGTACCGCGAACTGACCCGTTCGATCTACGAGGACGACCTCGAGGAACTTTTCCTGAATGCCTGGTGGTTCCGCCCGACCTTTGCCCTTTCACTGATGGAGGCTGACCCACAGGGCTGGTGTTCGAACAGCCAGACCGGCGAGGCGTTTTCCTGCATGGAA
>JABIUG010000108.1 GCA_018700655.1 Rhodospirillaceae bacterium
CGTTTTACCGTCTTGGCCGCAAGATCATCTATCGCGGGACTGACCTGAACGCCTGGGCAGAGGCCAGCCGTGTTGACCCCGGCAAGTGTGTGCAACGCTGATGGCCAAGCACATGTCTGCTGAGACCATCGCCAGGGCGCTCGGCGGTCGAAAAGCTGGTCAGGGCTGGATGGCGCGGTGCCCTGCTCATGACGACCGCGAGCCGAGCCTTTCGATCCGTGAGGCCGACGGCAAGGTGCTCGTCCGCTGCCATGCCGGATGCGAGCAACGCGATGTGATCGCGGCGCTGAAGAAGCGTGGCTTGTGGTGCGGCAAGGCGACTTCGCCCATTCACCAGCTTTCTCGCCGCAGGGTCCCCGAATCTCGAACCAAACAACAGGACGAGGAAAGAAGCGCCGTTGCGCTCGCGATCTGGCAATCGACGGCCTCGGCGGTCGGCACACCAGTCGAAACCTATCTCTCGGCGCGAGGCCTGAACCTTTCCCTGCCGCCCTCGCTGCGCTTCTATCGCGGGTTCAAGCATCCGTCGGGCGGGTTCTGGCCTTGCATGGTGGCGCTGGTAACACGGGGTACCGACAACACGCTGCTGGCCATCCACCGCACGTTTCTGGCCCACGACGGCGGCGGAAAGGCTCCTGTCGATCCCGCGAAGATGATGCTCGGCCCGTGCCGGGGTGGCGCGGTCCGTCTCAGCCCACCCGGTGACATGCTGATGATTGGGGAAGGCATAGAGACATGCCTCGCCGCGATGCAGGCAACCGGACACCCGTCCTGGGCTGCGCTCTCGACCTCGGGCATGAGGGCTCTCGACCTGCCGGCTGGTGTGCGCGAGGTGATCGTTCTGGCCGATGGCGATGAGCCCGGCGAAGCGGCGGCGCGCGACTGCGCAATGCGCTGGATGGGTGAAGGGAGGCGTGTACGCATTGCGCGCCCGCCGCGCGGCATGGATTTCAACGACGTGCTCCTTGGGCGTGCGCGTCATCAAAAGGAGCCTGTGCGATGACTGAAGGTGTCCAGTTTGACGAACAGAACCCGATCCTTGATGCCATCGATGCAGCCGAGGAGATAGCCAATCCCCTGGATGGCCTGGTCGACAAATCCGCCATCGATCCTGGCGCGGCCTTCACGCCTGTGGTGCTGGAACAACTCGCGATGCTCAAGAAAGAGGATCGCTCCGCCTTCGAGACGCTCCGGGCGCAGCTCAAGAAGGTCGGGTGCCGGGTAACAGCGCTCGATGAAGCCATTGCTGAAGAAAGCGGTGGCTCCGGCCGAGGCCCAACCCAGGCAGACACCCTGATCGACCTCGCGGCAACGGCAGAACTGTTCCACGCTCCCGATGGGACGGCTTTTGCTGACGTCATAATCAACGATCATCGCGAAACCTGGCCGGCCCGCACCAAGGGTTTCAAGCGTTGGCTGGCGCGGCGTTTCTTCGAGGAGACAGGCGGAGCACCGAGTTCGGAGGCGCTGCATTCGGCGCTGAACGTGGTGGAGGCGAAGGCGCATTTCGACGGGCCGGAACGGCCAGTGTTCGTTCGCGTTGGTGGCCTAAACGGGCGGCTCTATCTCGATCTAGGGGATGAGTCCTGGCGGGCTGTTGAGATTGATACCGACGGCTGGCGCGTGATCGACAATCCTCCGGTGCGCTTCCGACGTGCCTCCGGCGTAAAGCCGCTGCCAGTGCCTGTCGCTGGTGGTTCAGTGGAGATGCTGCGCTCCTTCCTCAATGTCCATTCCGACGATGATTTCGTTCTGGTCGTGGCCTGGGCGCTGGCAGTGCTGCGCAACCATGGCCCCTATCCTGTCATTGTTCTTTCGGGCGAGCAGGGATCGGCCAAGTCCACCTTTTCAGCGATCCTCCGGGCGCTGCTCGACCCCAATACAGCCCCACTGCGGGCGCTTCCGCGCGAGGATCGCGATCTCTTCATCGCTGCCAGCAACGGGCACGTGCTGACTTTCGACAACGTCTCTGGTCTCCCACACTGGATTTCAGACACGCTGTGCCGGCTCGCAACCGGTGGCGGCTTTGCCGTGCGCCAACTCTACAGCGATCAGGACGAGGTGCTGTTCGACGCTGCGCGCCCGGTCGTCCTGAACGGCATCGAGGACATCGTCACTCGCCCGGACCTCGCCGACCGGGCCATATTCCTTACCCTGGAACCTATTCCAGAAGAACGCCGCCGACCGGAAAAGGAAATCTGGGCAGCATTCGACAAGGTTCGCCCACAGATTCTGGGGGCGCTGCTGGATGCCGTCTCGGTGGGCCTGCAGCGGCTGCCTGAGACAAGACTCGAGAAACTCCCACGCATGGCTGATTTCGCACTGTGGGCGACAGCTTGCGAGACCTCGATCTGGGACGATGGAGCCTTCTGGAAGGCCTATACCGGCAACCGAGATGAAGCCATCGACAACGTCATCGATGCAGACCCGGTCGGTTCTGCAATCCGCTCATTGATGGATGCGCGGACGGTGTGGACGGGCACGGCTTCGGATCTTCTGGATGCCCTTGCGGCGGAAGTTGGCGAGAAGGTTGCCAAGACCAAGACATGGCCTTCGTCCGCCAGGGGGCTGTCAGGTCGCCTCCGTCGTGTCACGACGTTCCTGCGCAAGATCGGGATCGAAATCACGTTCAACAAGGAGGGCCGCGCGCGAACCAGGATCATCAGGATTTCCCTGGTGACAGATCATGCGGGGCCGTCATCGTCCCAACCGTCCGCATTGTCCGCTGAGAATGAAAATGTCCCGTGCAGCAATCGTTTCGCCACGACTGTGGAGCGGACGGTTTCACCGCCTGCGGACGCAAACGGGAAGAGTGCGGAGCGGGGAACCGTCCGCGAAAACCCAGGGAGCCCCGCCCTTGCGATCGATGTGGACGGTGCGGACGCAAACTCGCGGGAACAATCCGGTGGCTGGCGGGTGCGGATATGAGCGCGGTCGAGGCCCTTCGGCTGGCACAGGAGAGTGGCATCCGCTTTGGCGTCGCGGGCGCCGACCTGATCCTCGATGCGGAGCGAGAACCCGCACCCGCTGTCTTGGAAGCCATCAGGCGACACAAAGAGGGGATCGTCTCTCTGCTTGGGGCCGATGACGACGAGTGGACTGCTGAGGATTGGAAGGCGTTCTACGACGAGCGCGCGGGCATCGTCGAGTTCGATGGTGGGCTGCCGCGCCCGGAGGCCGAGGCCCGGGCTTTCGAATGCTGCGTGGTCGAATGGTTGAACTGTCATCCGGCGATATCGTCGCCGGAGCGTTGCCTTGCCTGTGGAGGTGTTGATCGGCCTGGCGATCCTCTGTTGCCCCATGGAACGGCAACGTGTGTGCGTGTCTGGCTGCATTCCACTTGCTGGCCTGGCTGGCACGGGATCCGTAAGGCCGAAGCCATTGATGCGCTTGGAGCTATGGGTATCGAAAAATCGGCCAACTTTCCAAACGATTTCGGAAAAATCGGGGGCGTGTGATGGGTGGTTTTGGATCAGGGCGGCCGGCAGGCCTGGGGCGCGACAAGGTTGAATCCAGTCGGTCCATCGATGTGAACCAGCTGCATCGGGAGGGTTGCCTGCGGCCGGGATGGTGGGGCGAGTGGCAATGGACCCGCGAAGGCAAAAAGGTGGCTTTTATCAATATGCATGCCGAGGAAGACCGGCTCAATCTCACCTATCGGGTGCGTATCGCTGGCGGCGACTGGGAAGACGTGGAGGAGACCGTCCGCATCGTCCGCATTCCCTGCCAGTTTGGTGGGACAAGGCCCTATTTCATCTGCTCCGGTGTCGTGAACGGTACCCCCTGCGGCCGACGCGTCGCCAAGCTGTATGGCTCCGGGCGGTACTTTCTGTGCCGCCATTGTTATCGCCTTGCCCACGCCAGCCAGAGCGAAGAGCCGTGGGACCGGGCGTTGAGGCGAGCCAACAAGATCCGCATGCGCCTCGGCGGTGAGCCTGGCATGTCCGAGGCGTTTCCAGAGCGACCCAAGGGCATGTGGCAACGGACCTACGAACGGCTGCGGCGCCAAGCGCTTGAGGCCGAGTTCGAGGCGGACGCCGCTTTCGCGGAACGCCTGCAACTACTTGTGAGCCGCATAGAAAAACCCAAACCAACAAGGAGTTTCTGGACATGACCAACACGCTTGTATCGGTCGGCGAAAACGGTCGCGGGACGGAAAATACCCGCTTCAACGCTTTGCGACATGGTGTGCTTTCGCGCTTTGTCGTGCTGCCATGGGAGGATCCCGATGAGTATGGAATGCTTCTGGGTAGCCTGGTGGCTGAGCATCAGCCCTGTGGGCCGACCGAGGAACATCTCGTCGAGGAACTGGCCGGCATTTTTTGGCGCAAGCGTCGTCTGCGGCTTGCCGAGACCGCCGCCCACCGACGTGGCCTGGAGCACACATTCTCCGACTTCCGCGGCACTGCGAACTCGGCGCTGGCACACCTTGGCAAGTCTGGTCGCGGCGAGGGGGTTATGGAAGCCGTGGGGACCGATCCGGCCCAGACGGGTGAGGAACTGCTCGACGTGGACGAGGACGAGGCAATGACGCGTCAGGCGCTTGATCTGCTTTCCTCGCATCACACTGATGCCTATGAGCGTGCCGTTGAGATCCTGCGGGAAGATACGCGTGATTGGTGGCAGGAACTGTTAACATGCGACCCCTGTGACCTTGAAGAAGATGAAGAACCAGTCAATCCGACGGCTGAAGGCCTGCGCAGTTTCCTGGAGAGCAAGGTGCTGCCTTGGTATGAGAGCCGGCGCAGCAAACTCGATGCAAGACCGCTGGT
The DNA here is from genome assembly GCA_018700655.1 of Rhodospirillaceae bacterium. Lineage (GTDB taxonomy): Bacteria > Pseudomonadota > Alphaproteobacteria > SP197 > SP197 > SP197. Next base: position 4,773 of record JABIUG010000108.1, read on the forward strand.
GCGGGAGCAGGCATTTGGCGAATCGTTGGATCCTAATAAGCTGGAGCGTCTCGCTCGCTATGAGGTTCATCTGGACCGTAAATTGGAGCGGATGTTGTCAATGCTCTTGCGGCTTAGGGATCTTCGGGCAGGCGACCCTGCAGCATAATGGCGCACTCACATAACCTGCTGAAGTGTACTCATTGCAATCGGGAAGCGGGCCTTGACGTAATATCGCGCGCTAGTCGGTTTGATGATCCGTTTCGCAAAATTCCCAGATCCTTCCGACAGAGAGGCAATCCAAATACGAGCCATGCTCTTAGCGGGGAGTGGGTTTGTGGCGTTCATCGGTGGCGCATTGGTTTGGGATACTTTACGAAATTGGAAGGCATTGAATTGACAGATAATTTTGCAATATTCGGCTGTTTAGATAACACTAAACGTTATGGATAATAGAACCATGCTTTCCAACCCGATTTATCCCACTGAGAAGAAAGCGGTTATCTATGCCCGCGTCTCCTCCAAGGAGCAGGAGCGGGAGGGGTATTCGATCCCAGCCCAGATTAAGCTGCTCAAGGAATATGCAGCTGCCGAAGGTATCGTGGTTGCTCAGGAATACGTGGACGTGGAGACCGCCAAGCAGACAGGGCGCGCCGCATTCAGTGAGATGATTGCCTGGCTAAGAGCACATCCGGACGTACGCATGATCCTCGTCGAGAAGACGGACCGGCTTTATCGCAATCTCAAGGACTGGGTGACGATCGACGAACTCGACGTCGAGATCCATCTGCCCAAGGAAGGCGCGATCGTGTCGCGTGATTCCAAGTCGTCGGAAAAGTTCATGCATGGCATCAAGGTGCTGATGGCGAAGAACTATATCGACAACCTGTCGGAGGAAACCAAGAAGGGCATGCTGGAGAAGGCCGAGCAGGGTATCTGGCCGACCAAGACGCCGCTCGGCTATCGCAACGTGGATGGCGTCAACGGTAAGCGCGTGATCGAACCCGATCCGGTCGTCGCCCCGCATGTGACCAGGATGTTCGAACGGTA
>JABIUG010000109.1 GCA_018700655.1 Rhodospirillaceae bacterium
ACCGGCAGGCGCGAGATATCGCCCAGGTGCTCGGCGGCCTTTTCCAGGCTGTAATAGGTGTAGGACTGGTTGCCTACCTCGAGGGTCTGGCGCGCGCCGAAGCTGTTGAGGCTGCTCACGGTCTTTCTCTCCGAAAATGCTGCGGTCCCGGGTACGCTTCACCCGGTTGGCCAGAACATGATACGGCCCGGTCCGGAACGCAAATGACCTTGCGTTGACCCCGTTTGCGATGCCGTCGAGGATGGCACCCGAACACTCTGGAGAGTCGCATGGAAGAACTAGCCGGCCAGGTCATCGTCGTCACCGATGGCGGCAGCGCAGAGGGCGCGGCGATTGCCGCCGCGATGGCGGGTCATGGCGCAACGATAGTTCTGTACGACGAGGATGCCGAACGGACCGACGCCGCGGCGGCCGAAATCCGCCACGGTTGGGGCACGACGGCCATCCAGATCGGCGACCCGCACGCAAAAGCACAGAGCAAAATGGTCGCCGATGTCGTGCGGACCTGCAGCGGGCTTGATGCACTGGTCATCCTGATCGACAAGAGGAGTGTTGTGCCAGACCACTTGATCAGCGCCGCCCTGCCGCATCTGGGCGCCCGCGAACACGGCTTTGTCGTGGTCGTTGATCCCGACCGTCAAAAGCCCAGACTTGGCATGCTTGAGGAGGCCCTCGCCCGCGTTCGCCAGGCCATGAGCAATCAATCTGAACAAGACATTCGCTGTTACGGCGTTGCCTCGCTGCCGCCGGGCGGTGACTTCGGCGCAGCAATCGCGCATCTTGCGATAACCCGGCCCGAAGGCGAAATGGATGGCCGGGTGCTGGTGGTGCCACCTACCAGCTAGCGACTTCCAGCCCCCGCGGAATCTTCTTTTCGGCGTCATAAAACGGCAGATCGACGATCGTTGCCGCATGCATGGCAAGATCAAAACCCATGGCCTCGACCTGGCGCTGTTCTGCAAAAACAGGGTCGCTCAGGCGCACGAAGGCAACCCCGTGATCAAGATGCGGTGACCAGCTCGAGGCCGCGACGTGGCCGATCTCTTTTCCGCCGCACGCGACGGGGCCGCCGATCAGGAGTTCGGCATCCGGGCAGGCAAGCCCGTACATGCGGGTGCGGCGGTCGGCGGCTTCGAGCGCGGCCTTGCCGAAGAAATCGGGCTTGGAGAAGTTGATGAAAGGCCCCAGGCCAGCAGCCCAGGCCGACATCGAGCTGTCGATATCCGAGCCGTTGTTGAAAATGGCGCCTTCAATCCGTCGGATATCCATGCCGTCGAGCCCGATATCGAGCATGCCGTGTTTCCGGCCCGCCGCCGTGACATGCGCCCAGTGTCTTTCATTGTCCATGGCTCGACTGGTGTAGATTTCAAAGCCCATCTCTGCGGTCCAGCCGGTCCGGGTAATCAGCACCTTCTGGCCGCCCATCATCACCTCACGGGCATCGAAGTAACGGAAGTTCTCGGGCATGCCGTCGTCGCAGGCTTCGGCCAATACATCGAACGCTTTGGGTCCCTGGACCTGATGGACCCAGGATTGCGGGTCGCTGACCTCGACATCCATGCCCATGGCATGGGCTTTCGCCCAGCCGACAAAGTCACCATCGGCCTGGACATACCAGAAGCAATCCTGCGCCAGACGGATCAGGATGCCGTCGACCAGCACGCCGCCATCAGGCCAGCAGGCGATGCCATAGGCGCTGCGGCCCAGTTTTATCTTCGAGACATCGCGGGTGAAGAGCTGGTTCAGCAGACGCTCGGCATCGGGGCCTCTGAACTCGGTCGGCAACTCGCTGGTATCAAGACGGGCGACACCCTTGCGTAGCGCCCAATAGGCCGCAAAACGATCACCGTTGGTCATCGAGACTGGCATCATGCGCCGGTTGTAGATGACAAAGGTCGCGCCCTCGGCCAGGGCATGGCGATAGAACGGCGAGCGATTATGGCCGTAATTCCAGCCCGCCTCGGGCAGGGAACAGACGAGGTCACGAACGGCGTGATGCTGGGACATGAGGGGAGCTCCGATTTGATCTGGGCGCGAGCTTAGGCAGCGCGCGTTGAGCAAACGACCGACAATTCAGCCGTCTCGTTTGAGAATTGCGCATGAAACATGCACACACCCCCGCAAAGAAAAACCGCCGCCGGGGTGTGGTCCCGACGGCGGCTCTGAAGTTCACGTCAAACCGGACATTCAGCCCATGGCTTTTCGCTCGGCCGAGAGGCCTTTCCAGGTGCAGTAGACCATCAGCACCAGAACAATCGCGAACGGAAATCCGGTCGCGATCGCAGCGGCCTGGAGTGATCCCAGACCACCACCCATGAGCAGGGCAATGGCGATCAGTCCCTCGAAGGTGCACCAGAAGACACGCTGTGCCACCGGGGCGTCGGTCTTGCCGCTGGCCGTGATCGTGTCGATCACCAGAACGATGCCGATGAACGAAAGCAGTCCGGCCATCGGCAGGGGCTCAAGCATCTTGAAGAGCGACAGTTCGGGCGTCCATGCCGAGATGGTGTCGGTCACACCGGTGTAACCATCGGTGATGTTCTGCTCGATCGCCGTGCCGCCGAACGCCGCCATCCACAGGACACAAGCCGGGGTCGGAACGATCAGCACACAGGTCACGAACTCGCGCACGGTACGGCCACGCGATACACGCGCGATGAACATGCCAACAAAGGGCGACCAGGAAATCCACCAGGCCCAGTAGAAGGTCGTCCATCCGTGCATGAAGTCGAGATCTTCACGCCCGATAAAGTTGGAGAGCGGCAGCACGTTGGCGCCGTATCCGATCAGGCCGTCGAAGAAGCCCGAGAAGATCGCCACGGTCCGGCCGACGACGATCACGAATGCCAGCAGGAGAAGCGCCAGGATCATGTTGAGTTCCGAGAGGCGTTTGACGCCGCCATCCAGCCCCATCATGACCGAACCCAGCGCGATGATTGTGATACTGACGATCAGAAGGATCATCGTGAGATCGGGTTCTGGAACACCAAAGAGAAAGTTCAGACCGGCAGTCACTTGCTCTGCGCCAAAACCCAGTGATGTTGCCAGACCAAACAGCGTGGCAAACACCGCCAGCGTGTCGATGATGTGGCCGGACCAGCCCCAAACCCGTTAGCCCAAAAGGGGATAAAACGCCGAACGGATGGTCAGTGGCAGACCACGGTTTTAGCAGAAGAAGGCCAGAGCGAGCGCGACCACGGCATAGATCGCCCAGGGGTGCAGACCCCAGTGGTAGATCGTCACAGCCATGCCCATCACACGGGCGGCTTCAATATCTGCAGGATCGGTGCCCAGTGGCGGGTTCTGGAAGTGATAGACCGGCTCAAGCACACCAAAGAACATCAGGCCGATGCCCATGCCCGCAGCAAACAGCATGGCGAACCACCCGGGGTATGAATAGTCGGGCTTGGCATCGACGCCGCCCAGCCTGACCTTGCCCAGAGGCGAGACGATCAGATACAGGCAGAACAGAACGAAGATGTTGGCTGCGGTCATGAAGACCCAGTCGAAGGTCGAGGTCAGCCAGGGACGCAGTGCTCCCAGAGCATCGGCGGCTCACCCCTGAAACATCAGGACCACGATGACAAAACCAACTGTCAGGATACTGGAGATAAAAAAGACCGGATTATGGATATCCAGGCCCATGACCTGAACATTGTCCTGACCAGCTTCGTAGCCGGTCTCCACTTCGTCACTCATCGGAAATTCCCCCTTGCGGCCAACCACAGGCCGATATCGTCTTCAACGCAAGGCGTGAAGGCGCGGGGCTCTTTGCGGCCCGTTCACCATGAGAAAGTCTGCGACAACCAGACAGGAACATCCAATCGACAGGCACAAATTTTGTCGCTTACGGGACAAACTGAGCGATTTTGTCCCGAAATTGCCGGTTATCAGATATCCGTCTCGACGAAACGCATGGCCTGACGTGCTGTGCGGCGGACCATCTTGCGCCGCACCGGCGAGGCGAGCAGTCGGTTGAGCGCCGCCAGTGCGAGCTCTCCGGCGCTGCCGGCCTGCTGTGAGGCCAGCAGGTTTCGCACCGACTGTGCGGTCTTCACCAGATGGACCGAGACGATGTATTCGTCGTGGCCGTGGTCGAACAGGGTTTGTGCGACATCGGCGAAAAAGGCATCGGGATCGGCGACCATCCAGTCTTCGGGGTCAACGTTTGAATCCTGGTGCGCGATGTTGCGGCCCGAGAAACAGGCCATCTGAAGCAGGCCCACAGGCCAAAGCTCGGGATACTTGCTGCAGAGATCGAGCACCGCATCGGCAAAGGTCAGACCGTGGGTCAGATCAAGCCAGCCGAAATCACTGCCATAAGGCTGGTCAAGATCGTCGAGATGACTGAGGTCGAAGGCCAGCATGTTGGTCGCGTTGGCCGCCAGCAGGGTGCGGAAAAGGTCAAGCGACGGCGCGGTGCCGTGTTCGGCGGTAAAGGCGACCGCCTTGTTGGCATTGAGTTTGGCGTAATCGGCCGGGGCCGGTGCTGCGCCGTTCGGTTTCGCACCGAAGGTCTTGATGGCATCGTCATAACCCCGGAACTCCGGGATCAGTTCCTCGCGGAAGGCCGAGACAATGCCGCGGACCAGAGAGATCAGCAGCGGCTCGGCAATGTCCTCGCCCAGACGGCGGATCAGCGCACCGACCTTGGGCACATAAATCGTCGAATGGCCGAAATCGGCGTAGTGGGCCAGCGCAGCGCGGGCCAGCGCATGTTCCATCGCGCCGAAAGCATCGCCGGTCGCGATCGCACCGCGGGTCAGACGAATGGCGCGGGCCTCGTCTTCCGTATCGACCGCCTGGTAGAACGCTTCGGCATCCCATTCCTCGACACCCTCGGCATAGGGGTAACTTGCCTCGCGCAGGGTGTCGTCGGACATGTGGCCGATCGTCTCGAGCAGGCAGATCAGCTGATTTTCGGGCTCACCTGCATGTTCGTCATAAAGTGCGAGCCAGTCGGCGGTGCCGGCATAGGCATGGGTCCAGCCATATTCCATCTTGTCGTGCGACCAGCGGATCGCTTCCTTCACGGCCACCATCGGGTCGACGCCAAGACGCACAACGCGGGCGATCTCGCGGGCCAGACGTTCATAGTCGTGATCGACAAAGCCCTGGTTCAGATCCTCAAGCGACTTGGCGAGCTGTTCCTCGACCGGGGCGTCGACGATCTCGACCCAGATATCATTGTCTCGCAGCTCGACCGGATAGGTTCGCAGCTTGTCGCCATCGCGCTGGTTCTCACCGGTTTCCAGGTTGAACTTCCAGTTATGCCAGTTGCACGTGAGCAGGCAGTTTTCGTCGAGCGTACCTTCACGCAGCGGATAACCTTCATGTGGGCAACGGTTGTTGCAGGCATAGATGCCGTTCTTGGTGTCGAACAACGCAATCTGGCGCCCGTCCAGCCGGAACACGGTGCGGCCCTTTTTCTTGAGGTCCTCAACGCTGACGGTTTTGATCCAACCCTGGCTCATGACAATGCCTCCCTAAGATGCCTGCCTCTAATTTAGAAACATTTTACTTTCTTTTCAAGAGGCGACTCGAACCAGTTTACCGTTTTCCATGCCGACCTGTAGAGTGCCGCCGGCATGGCCTCGGATAACAACACTACGATTCTGGCAATCGACAACCTCAGCTGCGAACGGGGCGGACGGCGCCTGTTCGAGGACCTGTCGTTTGCCTTGTCGCCTGGCGACGTTCTGGTGCTGCGCGGGCCAAACGGCAGCGGCAAGAGCAGCCTGCTGCGTGTTCTGGCCGGGCTTCTGCCGGCTGCCGACGGTGTCATTCAATGGCACGGCCGCGACATCAGCGACGAACCGGCGCCCTGGCAACGCTCCCTGGCCTTTCTGGGGCACGCCAACGCGATCAAGGCCGCAATGACCGTGTCTGAGAACCTTGCTTTCTGGGCGGCGTTTGAGGGTTCCAACAGCGACTCTGGCGACGCACTCGATGCGCTCGACCTGAAACCTTTGGCCGATCTGCCCGCTTCAATGCTCTCTGCCGGACAACAGCGACGCCTGGGCCTGGCAAGGTTGGCGACCCGGTTGGGCGGTTGCTGGCTAATGGATGAACCGACCGTCACGCTCGATGCCAACTCCGTCGCCAAGCTGCGCGACCTGATTGCACGTCACCGCCAGGCCGGTGGTATCGCGATTATTGCGACCCACGAGGATATCGGGGTCGATAATGCACGCACCCTCATCCTGGGCGAGGTGACATGAGCGCGTTCCTCGCCCTGGTCCGGCGCGACGTTGCGCTGGCCGTGCGTCGCGGCGGTGAGGCTGCCCTGACCCTGGGCTTCTTTGTCGTCACGATTTCTCTCTTCCCGTTTGGTGTCGGCCCCG
>JABIUG010000110.1 GCA_018700655.1 Rhodospirillaceae bacterium
AGCGACAGGCGAAAAACCCAGGGGTTTCCGGGCGCCGGGTTATTCCATGTCGCACCGCACGTTGGGCCTGTTGCAGGACCATGGCGTCGGCTACGAAGCATCGCTGTTTGGCGACGACATCCCCTACCTGATAGAGAACGACCGGGGTTCACTGGTCGAACTGCCGAGCCACATGCCGATGGATGACTGGACCCAGTTTGTCAGTTTCTCGGATTTCGGCGTGCGTCAGCCAATCAAGGCGCCCTCTGAAGGCTACAAGGTCCATGTCGAGGAGTTCGATGCCATGTGGGAACATGGCGGTCTGTGGTGTTCGGTCTGGCATCCCTTTGTCAGTGGACGCATTGCCCGCGCCATGCAGATCGAACGCCTGATCCAGCACATGAACGACAAGGGCGGCGTCTGGTTTGCCCGCATGGACGAGATCGCAGCCCATGTGAACGGCCTGGTCGAGCGCGGCGAATGGCAACCGCGCCGCCACCAGATCCCGTTCTGGACCCATGCCGACACTTGAGGAATGACCGATGTCTGACATGAAAAAACAGCTCCTGGACTGGATCGAGGAAGACCGCGAAAAGCTGATCGGTTTCTTCAGCGAGTTTGTCGCAACCCCGACACCCAACCCGCCGGGCGACACACGCGACGCCGTCGCCCATATCCGGCGTTTCCTCGACAGCCACGACCTGGCGCACCGGGTGATCGATCCCGAACCGCTGTTCCCCAATGTTGCCGGCACCTTCGACGGCAAGAGTGAGGGCAAACATCTGGTCCTGAACGGTCACATTGATGTCTTTCCCGCCGATGACGAGGGCTGGAGCCATGGTCCATGGTCTGGTGAAGTCGCCGAGGGTTCGGTCTGGGGCCGGGGTTCCAGTGACATGAAATGCGGCACCTCGACCTCGATATTCACCTTCATGTATCTCAACCGCATCAGGGACCGGCTGAACGGAAAACTGACACTGACCTGCGTCTCCGACGAAGAAACCTTCGGACCCTGGGGCGCGCGTTACCTGATGGAAAACCATCCCGAGGTGCATGGCGACTGCTGCCTGAACGGCGAACCGTCGAGCCCCTATTCCATCCGCTTCGGCGAAAAGGGACCCATGTGGCTGACCTTCCATGTCAGGACCAAAGGTGCGCACGGCGCCTATACCCATGCCGGGGAGAGCGCCAGCCTGACGGCCATGCAGTTCTGTACCGAACTGGTTGCGACAATCGAGGAGATTGAGGTCGAGCCACCCCACAACATCGGCAAGGCGCTGGAAGAGGCACGCGATACGTTCGATCGCGCCATGGGTGAAGGCGCCCACAAGATCATCCAGAAAGTCACCTGCAATATCGGCGTCATCGATACCGGCATTAAGGTCAATGTCGTGCCCGGCAACGCCCGGATCGAAGCCGATATCCGTATGCCTGTCGGTTGCGAGAAAGAAACCGTCACCAGGGTGCTCGACGGCCTTCTGGCGCGCTATCCCCAGATCGAGATGGAAGAACAGAACTATATGGGGCCCAGCTGGTGTGATCCCCATGGCAAGATGGTCGGCATCCTCCAGGACAATGTGGAAAATCTCAAAGGTTTCCGCCCCGTGCCTATCGTGAGTCTGGGCGGCACCGATGCCCGCCTGTGGCGTTATGAGGGGATAAACGCCTATGTCTATGGCCCAAGCCCTGAAGGCATGGGCCAGCGCGATGAACATGTCCCGGTCGACGATTTCCTTCACGTCATACGCAGCCACGTGCTCTCGGCCTATGACTACCTGAAGGCCGAATAGACCGATCCTTTCATTCGGCTTGAAGCGACAGCCGCCTGCTGAAAGGCTGCACGAGCCGACCCACCGACCGACCAATACAAGAGGCCACCATGCCCGCGATCGCCGCCGACCTGATTCTAAAAAACGGACGTTTTGTTACGCTGGACGCAGCCGGTTTGACAGCAGAGGCCGTGGCCTGTTGGAATGGTCGTATTCTGGCCGTGGGCAGCCAGAGCGATGCAGAGGCCTTTGCCGGCCCCAAGACACACACGATCGATCTTGGCGGCCAGACCGTTATTCCCGGCCTGATCGACAGCCACTGCCACCCCGATACCCACGCCATCACCACCACGCTGTGGCACGATGTGAAACCGGACTCCACAGGGACGATCGACGAACTTCTGACGCTCGTGAAGAGCGAAACTGCCAAGCTCGCAGGCGATGCGATGTTCCTGGGCTGGGGCTGGAACGACAAGAAATGCGGCGGCTACCCTACGATCGACCAGCTTGACCAGGCCAGCCCCGACCGGCCGGTCTATATCGGGCGCACGGACGGCCACATCGCCATCGTCAACAGCGCCATGCTGCGTCGTATGGACATTGCCGATGACGCGACCGATCCGCCCCACGGCGCCTATGACCGTGATCCCCAGACCGGGCGCATGACCGGACTGCTGCGCGAAGCCACGGCCAAGGCGATCCATCGCAAGATTTATGATTCCCTGACCCCGGAAAACTATGCCGAAGGCCTCAAGAAGGTCTTTGCCATGTATCACCGCCACGGCGTGACCTCGCTCCACAATTCGCTGACGCGGCCCATGGCGGTCGAGGCCTATCAGATGTTGCGTGACGCAGGCGACCTGACGATGCGCATGGGTATCCTGGTCAACGGCGACGACAAGAAGATGGAGGATGACTACATCGCCGCCGGTATCCGTACCGGGTTTGGCGACGAGTGGATCAAGGTCATCGGCATCGAGTGGTGCCCCGATTGCTCCACTTCGGGACGCACGGCCGCCTATTACGAGCCCTATATCGGCGATGCCGTGCCCGGCGAGCCCGTGCCCAATTCGGGCATGCTGCTCTTTACTGCCGAAGACCTGACCGAACGCGCCGTCCGCGCCCACAAGGCCGGCCTGCGCATCTGCATCGAAGGTGTCGGTGACCGCGGTATCGACTTTGCGCTCGATGCCATCGAAGCGGCCCTGAAGGCCCATCCGGTCGAAGACCACCGCAGCCGGGTCGAGCATTGCTGCTATGTCACACCGGAACTGGTCGAGCGCCTGAAGCGGCTTGGTGTTACCGACAGCTCAGCGACTGGTTTCATGTACGACCTGGGCGATGCCTATGTCGCCAACCGTGGTGATGACGCGATGGCCCACATGTGGCCGCACCGCGCCCTGATCGATGCTGGTGTGCCGGCACCGGGCCATTCGGATGCGCCGGTCTGCGGCGTCAATCCCTGGCAGGTGTTCTGGAGCCTGGTGAACCGGACCGGTGATACCGGCGGCAGCCTTGACCGCAGCCAGGCGATCACCGTGACCGAAGCGCTGCAGACCTACACCACGCTTGGCGCATGGACCGGCTTCGAGGAAGACCTCAAGGGCACGATCGAAACCGGCAAGCTGGCCGACTTTGCCGTCCTCAAGAGCGACCCATGGTCAATCGAGACAACGGCGCTGCGTGACGTCGACGTCGCCATGACTCTGGTCGGCGGCGAGGTGGTCTACGAATCCTAGAATCCAGCGCCATCCCGGGGAAACGAAGCGCCGGGATGGCAGCGTGCTGTTACTCCGCCGCCAAGAGGTGACTGCGAGTCGCCAGGACGTCATCAAAGGCGTCGACATAGCCGTCGATATCTTCGTCAGTCATGGGCAAACACAACAACATAGAATTGCGCCAGGTCATGCGCTGGCCGCGCGCCAGCAGGTCATAAAACAGCAGTTCGCCCTTCAACGCGTTGTCGCGCTCGGCATCGTGCTCGTTGTAGTGCGGCCCTTCGCTGCAATGGATAGCCATGATCGAACCCAGGCCCGAGACATGCATGGGCAGACCGTGTTTTCCGATCACGTCGTTGAGCCGATCACGGAACTTGCCACCCCAGGCATTGAAGCTATCGGCTTTTTCGGGCGTGTAAATCTGGGTCATGCCGGTCGAGCCCGCAGCATGGGTGATGACGTTGTTGTTGAACGTGCCGGCATGACCGATCGGGTTGGCTGAACGCGGGTCATAGCGGCTCATGATGTCCTCGCGCCCGCCAAAGGCGCCAAAGGTCGCACCACCGCCGATGTATTTGCCCAGGGTCGTCATATCGGGCGTGATCCCCAGAATCTGCTGCAGCCCACCGCCCGAGAGCCGGCTGGTCACGACCTCATCGAAGATCAGGATGACGTCGTGCTTGGCGGTGACATCGCGCAGTGCCTGCAGGAAATCCTTGCCAGCAGGAACCATGCCTGCGGCCCCCTGCATCGGCTCGACTACCACGCAGGCCAGATCATCGGCATGTTCGGCGACCAGTTCGACCGTGCGCTCGGTGTCGTTGAACGGCGCCATGACATAGTCGAACGGTGCGTTGATCGGCGACCCGCCATGGGCAAACATGAAGACGCCACCGTGATAGCCACCCTCGAACACCATCACCTTGGATTTTCCCGACACGACCCTGGCCGTGCCGATCGCCATCATGTTGGCTTCAGTGCCCGAATTGGTAAATCGCACCTTGTCGAGGGACGGAAAACGGTTGACCAGTTCGGCAGCCAGGACACGCTCATAACGGTTGGGACCACCCAGGACGACGCCATCGCTGACGGCACGCGTGATTGCTTCGACGATCAGGGGGTTGGAATGGCCAAACAGGCCGGCGCCGAACTCACCCACGAAGTTGGTGTACTTGTGGCCATCGATATCCCAGACAAACTGATCCTCGCCACGGTCGATCGTCAGCGGGAACGGCGGATAAAACAGCACCGTGCGGGTGTTGCCGCCCGGCATGGAGCCAGCGGCCGTTTCGTCTTCGGACTTGCTTTTGGGATTGGCGGCAGAAAACGCCCCCGCTGCTTCCTCAAGCGCGTTTCTGAGATCGCCTTCGAGCGCGACATTGCTGAGCGTAGCCATGATGTTTCTCCCTCTTTGGCCTATTCGGCACCCAGTGAGAGGCTCCCGTCAACCGCATTGATGGCCTTGGCCGCGCGTCGCGCTCCGCAGCGCTTGGCCGATAGCCCGTGCGTGTGGTTTAGTGACCGGAACATCCATGCAAAATTACCCCTGCAACAACCGAGGCCCTCGATGTCAGAGATGTTTCCCAACCTGTTTTCACCGCTGACGATCAACAACGTCACCCTGAAGAACAGGATCTTCTCGACCGGACACATGACGACCCTGGTGACGGGCTACAAACCCAATGAGGAACTTGCCGCCTATCATGAGTCCAGGGCCAGGGGCGGGGCCGGCCTGGTGATCATAGAGGTCGCTCTGGTCCACGAATCGGCGGTCTATACCTCCCACACCATCGCGGCCTACAACGATGACTGCATTCCGGGCTATCAACGTATCGCCCAGGCTGTGCACCGGCATGGCTGCAAGGCTTTTGGCCAGCTTTTCCATCCCGGGCGCGAGAACTTCGACTCGATCGACGGCAGTGCGCCATTGGCCTATGCGCCCTCGGCCGTGCCCAATGAACGTTTTCATGTCATGCCGCGCGCCATGCCGCGCTCATTGGTGCGCGACGTTGTGGAGGGATACGGCGACTCGGCGCTGCGCCTGAAACAGGGCGGGCTGGACGGGGTCGAAATCGTCGCCAGCCATGGTTACCTGCCAGCCCAGTTCCTGAATCCCAACGTCAACCTCCGCGAGGATGAATACGGTGGCAGCCTTGAGAATCGTGTTCGGTTCCTGCGCGAGATCACCGACAACATTCGCGCCAAGGTCGGTGAAGACTTTGTCGTCGGCCTGCGTATCTCGGGTGACGAACAATCCCATGACCAGCCTGATATCGAAACCGTCACGGCAGCGATCGAGATGCTCGATCAAGGCGGCGGGCTCGACTATTTCAACGTCATCGCGGGCTCGTCATCCTCGCTCGGCGGTTCGGTTCATATCGTGCCCCCGATGTTCATCGAGACCGGCTATGTCGCGCCCTATGCCGCCACCGTGAAACACAAGACCAGCGTCCCCGTTTTTGTCGCTGGCCGTATCAACCAGCCTCAGCAGGCAGAAGAGATCGTCGCCAGCGGCCAGGCAGACATGATCGGCATGACCCGGGCCCAGATCTGCGATCCCGCCATGGCGGGCAAGGCCGAGGCCGGCCGGGTCGATGACATCCGCGCCTGCATTGGCTGCAATCAGGCCTGTATCGGGCACATGCACATGGGTGTCGGCATA
>JABIUG010000111.1 GCA_018700655.1 Rhodospirillaceae bacterium
CGTCAAGGCCCGTCCCGAGGTCTATCAGGGGCTCGCCGAAGCGGTCGATGCGAGCCTGATCGATGCCGTCTCGATCGAGGACGCTCACCAGCACAACGATCTTTCACTGCTCGAAAAATTTGCCAACACGACGGTCATTTTCGGCGCGGTAGAGGTCGCATCGAGCAGGATAGAGGAGGTCGATGAAATCGCTGATCGGCTGCGCAAGGCACTCGACCACATCGACGCGGAACGCCTGATCGCAGCGCCCGATTGCGGACTGATCATGCTGGGCGGCGAACTCGCGCGGGCCAAACTCGCCAAGCTGGTCGAGGCCGCCAGGCTGGTTTGAACATCGACATGCAAGAAACGCATGGCTGTATCAGCGTCATCATGCGTTGTCCGTCTGCCCCGACAGCGTCATATCCGTTGGATTGATTTCTCAAGCGATGGAGCGACCGATGCAAAACAACAGCACACCCCTGTTTGGCATGATTCAAGCGATGACTTCGGTCTCGCCGCAGCAGGCCGCTCTCGCCCATGACCTCGAAACCGGCAACCACGTTCAGCGCAATCGCGTCAGCGTGCTACGTCGCCTGCTGGGTCGCCGCTGATCGGATCAAATTCAGCCTGATTCAACCTGAGCAGGATCTGCTCCAATCGAATCAGCACTTTCGACACGATTGCGGCCATTCTCCTTGGCCTTGTAGAGCAACCTGTCGGCCCGTTTGACCATCTCTTCGAGGCCTTCGCCCCGGTGACGCAAAACGATACCCGCGCTGGTCGTGATACGGCCAGCCGGGATCGGTGCGATGTCGGCAATCTCTTCTGTCCGTGCTCGCACGCGCTCGGCGAAGATGGCAACGCCGTCAATCTCCTGCTCAACCAGAAACACGACGAATTCCTCGCCGCCCATGCGACAGGGAAGGTCGGTACGGCGCGCGCAATCAGCCAGGATCTGGGCAAAGCGACGCAGAACCTTGTCACCGACATCATGTCCCCATGTGTCGTTGATGCCTTTGAACTTGTCGAGATCAAAGGCAACCAGCGCCAGGCCGACCAGACGGCGCGTTCATCCAGCTCCAACAGCCCCGGCAGGCTCTCATCGATGTAACGACGGTTGTAGAGGCCGGTGAGCGGGTCGCGAACCGCACGTTCACGAATGGCCGCGATCTGGGCCAGGGCGAGTGCAACGACCATCACCAGAAGGACGCCGAACCCGTTGAGGCCGACCGTCATGATGAGATTGTCGCGTCGGATCTGGTCGAGATTATCAGCTTCGAGCACGACGTGGCTGTTGTAGTCGTCTTGATAGTCGACGACGTGAATTGTCCCGGCATCGACGACTTCACTGGTTTCATCGGCCATGACATGCGGTGGCAGGTCGAGGAACTTGGTTCTGCCGTAGCGCAGCCCGGCATCTAACGGGTCCATATCCTCCACCGAGCTGCCGGCCATGGCCCGGTACATCCATTCATCCTGGCTGGACGCGACCACGACGCCCCAGGCATCGGTGATCAGGATGTGTTCCTCACTATCGCGCAGCAAAGGCACGAGACGATCCGAAGAGGTCGCCAGGACCACGACACCCTGGACAGTGGCGCCATGCTGCTTGCGCACGGAAAAGAAAAAACGAGGTTGGCCGTTGACCGTGTCGACGCCGAATTGCTCACCGGTACCGTTAGCCATGGCGTCCTGAAAATGCTGGCCTTGATCAAAGCTCTCGCCTAGATGGGTCAGGCCCGCATCCCAATCGCTGGCAGCGATGATGTAGCCGCTGTCATCTGCCAGAAAGAGACCTTCCAGCTGGAGTTCCTCAGCCAGCTGGGCGAACTCCTGACTGAGCAGCTGCAACTCTCCATCATCCAGAAGAGTGTCCCAATACTCGCGTGGCGTCCTCTCGCTAAAAAGGTTGAAGGCGAAGGCCGCGCGCCCAACCGTTCTTCCCGTGCGATCATGTCTGCCACGGTGCGCAGGGCATCGAAGGACCTCCCGAGCACCACGGTATTGGCATCGGCCATACGGCCTGCATTGGCCTGCAAGGCGGAGACATGCCGTGTTGTGAGCTGGTCCAGACGCCAAACACCCAGCAGCGAGATCACCACGACCCACAACAGGCCGACAGTCCCGGCGATCAGCGTGATGCGACGCAGCCGTGAACTGGCCAGAACTGGTGTCGATCCACCGGGTAATGGCGTCGTGTTCAAGAATTGTTCCTCGCGTCGCTACGCTGCTTCATCCTTGCCGCTCGAATTCGACACCGCAAGTCAGCCCAGCGTCGAAGCTGGTGGCTCAAGCCCGAAGCAGACCCGGTCCAGGGCATCCGTGAACACCGTGTCGACCCCAAGGTCAAAGAGCCTTTGCGCCTCTTCGGGGTCGTTGACGACATAGACGGCGACCTTTCTTCCCCTGGCATGAACACGGGCGATCAGCGCGGGCGTCGCAAGGGTGTTGTCGACATGAATGCTAGCGCAGCCCAGAACCTTGGCATGCAAGCGCCAGAAGCGCCGGGGTTTTTGCCACATCAGCAGGCCAAGCGGAATCTCCGCGGCCACGGTACGCAGGTGATAAAGCGCCCGGACGCTGAAGCTCGAAACCAGCGGCAACGGGCGTTCGGCCGGCCAGCGTTCGCGGATCATATGGCCTACGGCAGAGGCCATCGCACGCCGGTGGCCTGATGACGCCTTGATCTCGATATTGGGCCGCAGGCCCAGCACCAGGCAGGCATCGAGTGCCTGTGCCAGAGTCGGGATACGCTCATCGGCCCAATAGGGATCGAACCAGCTTCCGGCATCAAGGTCGGGAAGCTGGAGGGAATGGGCATCGTCGATCATCTGATCGCGCCCGGTGGTACGTTGCATGTTGCGGTCGTGTACGACCACCGGCACGTCGTCACGTGTCAGGTGAACATCGAACTCCACCCAGGTACAGCCCAGTTCGGCCGCCCGCGCGAAACCGCCAAGGGTGTTTTCGGGGGCAAGAGCTGCCGCACCGCGGTGGCCGATGACGCGGGGAAGATCGATCATGGGTTCAACCGATCAGCGCATCCTGGCCACGCTTGACCAGACTCTGGGCGATGATCATGCGCTGGATCTCGCTGGTGCCTTCCCAGATGCGATCGACACGGAGTTCGCGATAGAACCGCTCGGCAGCATATTCACGCATGTAGCCGCGACCACCAAAGATCTGCACCGCCCGGTCGGCGACCCGGTTTGCCATCTCCGAACAATAGAGCTTGGCCATCGAACACATGGCGTGCTGAACCTTGACGTCTTCACCGGCGTCAATCGCCTGGCCCAGGCGGTAGATCATCAAACGCCCGGCCCACAGCTCGACCAGACTGTCGGCCAGCATGAAGGCAATCGCCTGGTTCTCGATGATCGGCTTGCCGAACTGCACCCGTTCTTCGGCGAACTTGAGTGCTTCATCGATCAGACGGCTCGCGGCGCCACAACAACGCGCAGCAACGCCCAGCCGCTCCTGGCGGAACCATTCATAGGTCCAGGTGATGCCGTTGCCATCTGGATCGATCAGCGCGTCCGCGGTCACCTTGACGTCGTTGAAGCGCACGATCGGATGGTGTGCGGGATAGGTGTGGCTGTAGGCCGGCGTGCGCACGACTTCGACGCCGGCAGCATCGCGGTCGACGTAGAACAGCCCGTGTTGACCGTCCTCGAGCTTGGCCTGGAAGACGATGACATCAGCCTTGTTGAAGCCAGTGACATGCCATTTCAGCCCGCTCAGCACATAACCGTTACCTTCCTTCCGGGCCGTTGCCTGGATGGCATCGACGTCACTTCCGGCGCCCTCTTCGGTGATCGCATAACATTCGTTGCGCTCACCATCGAGCATCGGCTGGACATAGGTCTCCATCTGCCAGGGGGTCGCGGTACGCACCAGGAAGGGCGAGACATCGTGGAAGAAAAAGCCAACGCCGTTGGTCGCGCGTCCGACTTCCTCTTCGACTGCAACGATTTCCGATGCTGATAGTCCGGCGCCTCCGAACTCCTTGGGCACATTAGGCAGCCACAGGCCCATGTCCCTGGCTGCCTGACGGTGTTTCTGTTTAACCTCATCGGGCAACTGACCGTCGTTTTCATCGGCCTGCAGTTCCAGGGGAATGCACTCAGTATCGATGAAGCTGCGTAACTTGCGCTTCCATTCCAGAGCCGCTTCGGGCTCCCCGACGCCGGTCAACATCTCCTGGCCGCGCTTGCGCAGGGAATGGGCGATGATGACGCGCTGAATCTCGCTCGTACCTTCCCAGATCCGATCGACACGCAGCTCGCGATAAAACCGTTCCGCGACATTCTCGCGCATGTAGCCGCGCCCACCAAAGATCTGTACCGCGCGATCCGCCGTGCGATGGGCGAACTCCGAACAGAAGAGTTTGGCCATCGCACTCTTGGCATGCAGCACCTTGATATCGTCGTGCCGGTCCATGGCCGCAGCCGTGTCATAGGTCATCAAACGACCGGCCCAAAGCTCGGTGAGGCTGTCGGCCATGGGGAACTGGATCGCCTGGTTCTCCCAGATCGGTGTGCCGAACTGGACTCTCTCGTGGGCAAACGCGGTCACCTCATCAATCAGGCGGCTCGCGGCACCGCAACAGCGTGCGGCAATCTTCATGCGTTCCTGGCGGAACCAGTCATAGGTCCAGGTGATGCCGTCGCCGTCGGCATCGATCATGTCGTCGGCAGTGACATGCACATCCTCGAACTTCATCAGCAGATGATGTCCACGGAAGTTGTGCGTGTAGCGCGGCGTGCGGATCGTGGTGACGCCCTGGGCTGTCATGTCGACATAAAAGAGCGCGTGTTTGCCGTCTTCGAGCTTGGCCTGGAAAACGAGCCAGTCGGAAAGGTTGGCGCCGGTGACATGAAGTTTCACGCCGTTCAGGACGTAACCGTTGCCGTCCTTGACTGCGGTTGCCTCGATCGCATCGACATCGCTACCCGCGCCCAGTTCCGTGATGGCATAGGCGACACGTTTGCCCTGCTCCAGCATGGGGTTCACGTAGTGCTCCATCTGGTGGTCGTTGGCCGTGTGATAGAGGAACGGCGAAAGGTCGGAGTAACAAGCCCACATACCGTTGGTCGAGCGCCCGACCTGTTCCTGGATCGTGGCTATCTCCAGCTTTGTCAACCCGGCGCCACCGCCGTCCGTGGGGATCGAGGGAAAATAGAGGCCCATCGCCTTGGTCGCGGCATGGATTGCGTCGAACGCATCCTGGGGGATGAACCCGTCGTTCATCTCCGCCTCGACCTCCCATGCGATCAGGTGTTCATCGGTAAAAGCGCGCATCTTCGACTGCCAGTCGCGTGCGCTCTGGGGTAAGGGATAAGCCATGACACCTGATGCTCCGGGGATGGGTCGTGTCGTCGCCACTGTGCAACGAGCGAATGCGAAGGCACAAGGTGGCCTGCCCCGATGAGGTGGTCCACCTTCTAAGTTAG
>JABIUG010000112.1 GCA_018700655.1 Rhodospirillaceae bacterium
CATGCTCTCATCCCTCAGAACTGGAAGTAGAGGAATTCGCCGGTGCGCGACATCAGCACCAGAGACAACACCGCCATGCCCGAAAGACAAAGAGCCCAGAGAACACTCGGGCGCCACGACAAACGCCGCCAGAGACCGCGGGGCTCCATAACCTCGCCATCGGGCGGGCTGTAGCGCGTCCATTCCAGAGCATTGGGCCGCAGCCAGGCAAGGGCGAGGAGCCCGGTGAGCCAGAGGACCTGTTCAAGCCCAAGGAAAAGGTACATCTCCTCGAAACGCCAACCCCAGCCCAGCGCCATGTCACCGAGTGCGCCCAGTCGCGCGCCATAGGTCTCTGGCAGAACAACGCCATTGAGTCCGGCCATGCCGGCCAGGATGTTCGAAGCGGTATCGAGCGAACCGGCACGAAAGAAAACCCAGGCCGTGGTGACAAACAGGAAGGTCAGGACCGCGGCAAAGGCGCGGCCCGGCCAGATTGCCGCCCTGTCATTTCCGGTCAGATGGCGCCAACCGTGGTTAAGCGCCAGGGCCAGGCCGTGCAAACCGCCCCAGATCACGAAGGTCCAGCCTGCGCCATGCCACAACCCGCCCAGCAGCATCACGATCATCACGTTGACGTAACGGCGCAACGGCGCAACGGGCCGCGCCTGCCGCCACCCAGCGGGATGTAAAGATAGTCTTTGAGGAAACGCGACAAGGTGATGTGCCAGCGCCGCCAGAACTCGATGATCGAGCTGGCCTTGTAGGGCGAAGCAAAGTTCACCGGCAGGCGCACGCCAAACATCAGACCCAATCCGATCGCCATGTCGCAATAGGCCGAAAAGTCGAAATAGATCTGGAAGCTGTAGGCCAGCGCGGCACCCCATGCTTCCAGAAAGGCGATCGCCACACCGCCATCGGCGGCGGCGAACACTGGGCTGACATATATCGCGATGTGATCTGCGATCAGCACCTTCTTGGCCAGTCCCAGGGTAAAGATGGCGACGCCCTGGGCCAGCATCGCGGCATCGGCCCTGCCCGCCTGGCCGGATAAAAACTGCGGCATCATCTCGCGGTGATGCACGATCGGCCCCGCGATCAGTTGCGGGAAGAAGCTGACAAACAGGAAGTAGGCAACAAAGTCGTGACGCTCGACCAGGCCCGAACGCAAGTCGGCGAGATAGGCGATCTGCTGGAAGGTGAAGAACGAGATGCCGAGCGGCAGGGCTAGCGCCCACCAGCCAAGCTCGGTACCCAGCGCCCAGTTGGCGTTGCCGACGACAAACAAGCCGTATTTGAAGAGTGCGAGAAACAACAGGTTCAGCGCGATGCCAAGGCCGGTACGGAACCGGGCCCGCCCATCCTCGCCCCGGTTCCGTGCGGCGACGATGGTGTGGCCGATGCTGTAATTGACCAGCACCGAAACCACGGGGACCCAGAGGTAGTGCCAGTCCCACCAGGCATAAAACACCAGCGATGCCGCGATCAGCCAGAGCATGGCCGGCTGCATGCCAAACCGACGCAACAGCACGGTGCCGGCCAGCACGAGCGGCAGGAACATCAACACGAAGCTGTAGCTGGCGAAGATCATGCGCCGGGATGTCGCAAGTGTGGGGTTGGAATGGGGTTCAGGCCTGGTGTGCGCCGACGTGGCGGGTAACGTGATCGGCGATCATCGGACCCAGCGCGCCTTCAAGGTCATGGCCCATGCCGGGAATCTCGATCAGCACGGCGCCCGGGATGTTCTTCGCACAATCGCGGCCATGTTCGGGCTGCAGCAGGGCATCGTCGAGCCCGTGGATGATCAGGCTCGGTGTTGTGATCGTCCTGAGCTTCTCCACCCGTGAACCACTCGAACGCACCGCAGCGTATTGCCGTTTGACCCCTTCGGGTGTCCAGCAGCGGTCGTAGGCGCGACCGATCAGGTCGGCCCGCTCGGCACCTTCGAACGGGTAACCGGGACTGCCCCAGGCACGATCGCACGCGAGCGTGAAAGCGATCACCTCGTCGCGACCGCCGGGCGCTTCCGGCTGGGCCAACAGCAGGTCACGCACGGCAGGCGTGCCCAGCGGGATATCGGGATTGCTCGACGACGACATCACCGACGTCATTGTCAGGACACGTTCGGGCGCTCGCAGTGTCATGGTCTGAACGATCATGCCGCCCATCGAGATCCCGAAGATGCTGGCGCGTTCGATGCCGAAATGGTCGAGCACGGCGAAGTGGTCGTCGGCAAAGGCCGTCACATCATAGGGTGCCGTGATCGGCAGGCCCTGTTCGACCTGGCGGGAAAGTTCGGCCTCGTCGATCGGGCCGAAGTCGTCGAACTTCTGCGACAGACCGGCATCACGGTTGTCGGGGGCGATGACAAAGAACCCCTGCTCGACGAACCTTGCGATCATGGCATCGGGCCAATGGATGATCTGGCTGCCCAACCCGCGCACCATCAGCAACGGCGCGGCTGCGGGATCGCCATGGGTTTCGACGTAGATCTCGATACCGTTCGCGCTGATGTGAGCCATGGTGTGTCCTTTCGCGGGTGGCGGACATCCTATCGGGTCGTTAGGTTCCTGGGGAGATCACAGGAGAGACGCCATGTACCGCCTCTACGGCAAGCCCTACACGATGTCGATGGTGCCCGAAGGCACGATGGACGAAATCGGCCTCGAGTATGAACTGATCAACCTGCCCGACGGACGCTCGACCGATCCCGATTACCTCAAGCTACGCGCCGACGGCCTGGTCCCGACCCTGGTCGATGGCGATCACGTCATCATCGAGGGTTCGGCGATCGCCATGCATCTGGCGGACCATCATCCCGATTCCGGAATGGCGCCCGCGCTCGGCACCCCGGTGCGTACGCTCTGGTATCAGTGGATGCTCTATCTCAATTCCATGATCCATCCCGTCGTCGCCAACGGCTTTCATGCCGACTGGTATGTCGACGATGCCAACGCGGTCGAAAGCGTCCAGCGCAAGGCGGCCGAGAACGCCGATGCCCTTTGGGGCCAGATCAACAACGACATCGCAGGACGCACCTGGCTGTGCGGCGAGACGTTCACCACTGCCGACATCCTGTTCCTTGTCGAGGCCTACATGCATTTCGATTACCCCGCGATGTTCGCACGCGAGAAAAACGTTGCCGCGCTGGTCGGGCGCATCCAGGCACGTCCCGCCATGGCTGCGATGCTGAAACGCCACGAGATCGAAACCGTCGATCTGGGCTGATCGCGCCATGGCCGGCGACGCCTTCGATCCCGCGCAATCCTTCGTCTATCTGAAGGACGATGGCACCTGCGAACCCCTGGCGGCGGGCACGGCCTTCTGGTCC
Organism: Rhodospirillaceae bacterium; assembly: GCA_018700655.1. Classification (GTDB taxonomy): domain Bacteria; phylum Pseudomonadota; class Alphaproteobacteria; order SP197; family SP197; genus SP197. The sequence goes on from JABIUG010000112.1 coordinate 3,311, forward strand.
GATCTCGCCGCCGGGCGGATCGACACCAACAGCGGTTACCTGATGATGGCAGGCGAGGTCACCGACGACATGAAACATAGGGAAATTCACCCGGAAGGCGAAGAGATCCTTCTGCGTCAGCCCGGATGGTTTGACGTGGTGATCGACGCTGGTGAAGGAAAGACCCGGACCGTCCGCCTCGACGCTACCACCCCCTGCACCATCATGCCGCGCGGCCACTGGCATCGTTTCGTAATGATCGAACCCGGCCGCGTGCTGTTCGTGACCTATGGCAGGGGTACCCAGCACAGACCACTTTAATCTGCCGCCAGCCCTGCCATGACGGTGGTGACATGGCGGCGCAGGCGGGTTTCGGCCCAGGCCATG
>JABIUG010000113.1 GCA_018700655.1 Rhodospirillaceae bacterium
AAGGCGGTGGCGCGGGCGCACGGCTGGGAACGATCCTGCCACTCGCCCAGCTCGTCGCCCAGATTACCCTGCTATCGATGGCTGTCCTCGCTGTTCTGGGCGAGATGGGCGTCAATGTCCTTCCTCTGCTCGCCGGTGCCGGTGTGGTTGGTCTGGCTGTCGGTTTTGGCGCGCAGGCTCTGGTCAAGGACATCGTGTCGGGTATCTTCTTCCTGATCGATGACGCCTTCCGCAAGGGTGAATATGTCGATATCGGAAGCGTAAAAGGCACGGTCGAGAGGATCTCGATCCGCTCCATGCAATTGCGCCATCACAGAGGGCCGTTGAACACCGTGCCGTTCGGCGATATCGGTCACGTCACCAACTTTTCGCGCGACTGGGCAATCATGAAACTGCCCCTGCGCCTGACCTATGACACCGATACCGAGAAGGTCCGCAAGATGATCAAGAAGCTCGGTCAGGAGCTTCTTCTGGACCCCGAGGTGGGCCCGCAGTTCCTGGAGCCCCTTAAGTCTCAGGGCGTCGTCCAGATGGAGGACTCGGCGCAGATCATGTCGCTCAAGTTCATGACCCGGCCGGGCGACCAGTGGATGCTGCGCCGCGTGATCTTTGCCAAAATTCGCGAACTCTTCGAGAAAAACGGCATTCGCTTCGCCAACCGCGAAGTCACAGTACGCCTGAGCGACGAGGACAACGCAAGAACCTTGAGCGATCAGGACCGCCAGACCATTGCCGGCTCTGCCGCACGGATCGTGACCAAACCCGACGAGCCCGCCCGTTAGGGAAGGCATTCAGGCCAACCCGTCGATCCAGCGACCGTGAGCCGGCCTCAGGCTGATCCGTCGAAGACCATGGCGATGCCGCAGGCATCTTCAGCCGCGACGGCAAGCGCGTTCGGCTCGCGCAGCATCAGGATGGCGTTTGCAGCAAGAACGCCTGCCGTGCCGTCGAGATCGCCTACGGCCAATGTCACGAGCGCAGGACAGGCGCCCTCATCGGGTTCCGGAAGAAGGTCCGGGTAGAGCTGATTGAGCGACTTCTGTGTTGCCAGAAGAATCGACGCCGTGCCGGTGCGCAGGGTCACCATGTCATCGGTGATGGTGACCGAAAGGGCACCCAGCAGCCGTTCATGCGCCGACACCGTAGCGAGCGGATCAGTGACCGGAACAGCAACACTCACGATGCGCGTCACGCCATTGGGCTGATCGGTCCATCCGGGCAGGCGGACCAGTTCGGGCGTGCGGTGACGGCAAAGGAACATCGGGATAGCGGGGGTCGAATCAGCCGGAAGATGCAGGATATCGAACCGGGGTTCGCTGGTGCCGTCCTCGCCTTCGAGCAGGCGCGACAGGTCCTTGGGCCCATCGGCAGCAATCCCGGCCTCGACAAACGCATCACGTGCGGCAAAGGCATCGGCGGTCGCAAAGGCGATGGCCGAAAGCCCGGGCCCCTGGCGTCGTGCGCCGCGACGGGAAGCGTTGGCGGCAAACTCATCGGGGTCGACCACGCCGATCAATTCCATGTAGTCGCGCTCGAACATCGTGCAGTAGTTGCCGGTGCCCCATTGCGGGTGGCGACCACGCGGGGTCATCAAAAATCCGAGGCGCTCCCACTGGCCGCGATCGCGCTCAAGATTGTCGCTGTCGACAAGCAGGTGATCGATGCCCGTGACCGCCCCGTTCATGTCAGCTTCCGTCGAATTGCAGAAGTGCGTGGAACGGAACCCCCAGGTCGGCAAGCACTTTGGCACCGCCCAGTTCAGGCAACTCGATCACAAAGGAACATGCCACGATTTCGGCTCCGGCCTTGCGCAGCAGTTCGATGCCCGCTGCCGTTGTGCCGCCCGTGGCGATCAGATCGTCGACCACCAGGACGCGCGAGCCGGGTACAACAGCGTCTTCGTGGATCTCGACACGGTCCGTACCGTATTCCAACGCGTAATCTGCGCCGATCGTCTTCCAGGGCAATTTTCCCTTCTTGCGGACCGGGATGAAACCTACCGAAAGCTGGTGCGCAACCGCGCCGCCGAGAATAAATCCACGCGCCTCGATCCCTGCCACGGCATCGATCTTTTCACCGGCATAGGGTTGCACCAGTTCATCGACCGTGCGCCGGAAACCCCGTGCATCGCCAAACAGCGTGGTGATATCGCGGAACATGATCCCTTCGTGAGGGTGGTCGGGGATCGTGCGAATCAGGCTCTTGAGGTCCATGGCTCCTTATCCAAGCACGCGGCCCGCGACCGCATCCAGTTTTGTCTGCATTGTGGCGTCACGGTGATCGGGCGGAGTGATCAAGGCGAAATCGAGCGCACGATCACAGCCCTTGCCGCAGGGATGGTCCCGCCTGCCGACGCGGGGCGCCAGGGCCCGCACCAGCTTGTGCGCGTTATCGGCATTGGCGTGGAGAACCTCGATGATCTTGTCGACCGTGACTGCGCCATGATCTTCATGCCAGCAGTCATAATCGGTCACCATCGCGACCGTGAGGTAACAAAGCTCGGCCTCGCGGGCCAAACGCGCCTCTGGCATCGCCGTCATGCCGATCACATCCATGCCCCAGGAGCGAAACAGGTTGGATTCGGCCAGGGTCGAAAACTGCGGGCCCTCAATGCAGAGGTAATTGCCGCCACGCACCATCGCCAACCCGGCATCGTCGCCGGCGGCCGCGACATGGTCAGCCAGGCGATCACAGGTCGGATGGGCAAGTGAGACGTGGGCAACGCAGCCGTTGCCGAAGAAACTGCGTTCGCGGCTGTTGGTCCGGTCGACATACTGGTCGCAGATCACAAAGGTGCCCGGCGCCAGTTCTTCACGAAACGAGCCGACCGAAGCGACCGAGATCAGATCGGTCACGCTAAGGCGCTTGAGGGCATCGATGTTGGCGCGTGCGTTGATTCCGGTCGGGGAAATCGGATGACCACGGCCGTGGCGCGGCAGAAAAACGATCCGCTGGCCATCGAGCACGCCCTGCAGCAGCTGGTCAGACGGTGCGCCCCATGGGGTTTCCACCGTGGTCCAGCGGGCATCCTCCAGCCCGTCGATGTCATAAACACCGCTGCCGCCCAGAACGCCCAGCACCGTTTCGGTCATCGTGGCGTCCTTTTCATCACAAACAGGCGTTCAGGCTCACCCGGAGCCCGGCAGCACATCCAACCGGCATCAGTGTGCGACGTCGGCCCAGATCTTGCGCTTGCAGACGTAGAGCAGGCCCGTCAGCACCAGCAGGAACAGCAGGACCTTCAGACCCATGCCCTTGCGATCTTCAAGTTTGGGCTCGGCCGCCCAAGTCAGGAAAGCGGTGACGTTCACAGCCATCTCCTCGACCGAAACATCGTTGCCGTCATGGTCCTGAACGAGGCCTTCAAACAGAGGCGGAGCCATCGCAATCGCACCACTGGAGAAGTAGTGATTGGGATAAAGCCCGTCGTCGTCGGGATTGCCCTCGTTGTAGTCCTCATCGGTAAGCAGGGAGAGGATGTAGTTCGAGCCATCGGGGCGCGCCTTGACCATCAGCGACAGGTCAGGCGGAACCGCACCGTTGTTCAGTGCGGCCGCTTCGGTGTTGTTGCGATAGGGATCGGGGAAGCCATCAAACAGCGCGGCCGGACGGGTCGTGGGATCGCCCCACTCGTCGGGATCGCCGGCGACATCAAATCCTTCGGCAAGAGCCTTGGCCTGATCTTCCGACAGTCCGATCTGCACCAGATCGCGGAAATGAATGTACTTCAGGCCGTGGCAGTTGATGCACTGGGCCAGAAACACTTCCAGGCCACCCTGCAGCTGCTCACGGTCATAGGTGCCGAAAATGCCGTTCCACGACCAGGGATGCTGTGCGGGAGCTTCCTGCCCATCACCGGAAGCCAAGGCAGCCGTCGGCATGGCCAGGAAAAGCGCCAGGATGGCGGGAATGAAGCGGTTCATCGCGTCTCTCCTCACGCTTTGTCTTGGGCAGCAGAAGCTGCCACACCGGGCCCACCGGACAAGACCGGTTTGGCAATGCTGTCGGGAAGTGCCCGCGGCTTCTCGAACCAGCCAATCAACGGCAGCAGGATCAGGAAGTGCAGGAAGTAATAGCTCGTGGCGATCCGGCCGATAACGATCCAGACACCTTCAGCCGGCTGCGCACCGACATAACCCAGAACCATCATGTCGAGCACCATGAACCAGTAGAACCACTTGAACACGGGCCGGAAGGTCGCCGAACGGATACGTGAGGTATCGAGCCAGGGCAGCAGGAACAGGATCCCGATCGAAAGCCCCATGCCAATCACACCGGCAAGCTTGGCCGGGATAAACCAAATGTCAGGCACCGCACGCAGGATCGCGTAGAACGGCAGGAAGTACCATTCGGGCACGATATGGGCCGGCGTCTTGAGCGGATCAGCAGGGATATAGTTGTCGGGATGGCCCATGTAGTTGGGCGCATAAAACAGGAAAATCGACAGCAGGATCAGGAACACACCGACACCGACCGCATCCTTGATCGTATAGTAGGGATGGAACGGGATGAAGTCCTGCGGGCCCTTGTAGTCGATGCCCAACGGGTTGTTCGATTTCTTGTGGTGCAGCGCCCACATATGCAGCACGACCAGGCCGACAATCGCGAACGGCAGCAGGTAATGCAGCGAATAGAACCGGTTCAGCGTCGGATTGTCGACGGCAAAGCCGCCCCACAGCCATTCGACGATCGGCACACCAATGATCGGGATAGCCGAGAACAGGTTGGTGATGACAGTCGCACCCCAGAAGCTCATCTGGCCCCAGGGCAGCACATAACCCATGAAGGCCGTGCCCATCATGGCGAGCAGAATGACCAGCCCGATCCACCACAGCACCTCGCGCGGCGCCTTGTAGGAGCCGTAATAGAGCCCGCGGAAGACGTGGAGGTAGACCACGATGAAGAAGAACGACGCACCGTTGGAATGCATATAGCGGATCAACCAGCCGTAGTTCACATCACGCATGATGCGCTCGACGCTGTCGAAGGCCATCTCGGTGTGGGGCGTGTAATGCATTGCCAGCACGATGCCGGTGACGATCTGGATGACCAGTGCAAGGCCGGCCAGCGAACCGAAGTTCCACGCATAGTTCAGGTTGCGCGGGGCCGGATAGACCATCAGGTGTTCGTTGGTGAAGCTCAGGATCGGCAGGCGGTTGTCGAACCAGCGCACCAGGCCAATGTTGAGAAGTCGTTCCATATCTGCTCTCTCCCCGCTCAGCCCACGACAACCGTGGTGTCGTCAGTGAAGGCATAGCCGGGAATGGTGAGGTTTTCCGGTGCAGGACCTTTGCGGATACGGCCCGAGCTATCGTAGTGCGAGCCGTGGCAAGGGCAGAACCAGCCGTCAAAGTCGCCCGCATCGGCCAGGGGTATGCAGCCCAGATGGGTGCAGACACCGACCATGATCAGCCACTCGGGCCGCTCGACGCGTTCTTCGTCGGTCTGGGGATCTTTCAGATCCTCAAGCGGGACGGCGCGCGCCTCGGCAATATCCTGTTCCGTGCGATGGCGGATGAAGACGGGCTTGCCGCGCCATTTCACCGTGATCTGCTGGCCGACCTGGACCGGCGAAATGTCGACTTCGGTCGACGACAGCGCCAGAACATCGGCCGACGGGTTCATCTGGGCGATGAAAGGCCATGCCGCGCAGGCAGCACCGACGGCCGCAACAGCGCCAGTCGCCACGTAAAGAAAATCGCGCCGGGTTTCTTCGTGCGCGCCGAGTGAGTGCTCAGCCATTGCAGGGAGACCTCTGCGTTGTTGTTGGACCCGGCCCATGACACGCACCACCCAAACGCGGCAGCACCATGAACCCTCTGACACCTTCGGTTTCCCCAAGGCGGGCCATGAATATACCGCCGCAAAGCACGGTGCAAGGGCGCGCAAGGCCCCAATCGGATCATGTTCACAGGGAAACAGTTCGCGGTTCCAACCGGCCATGTGAATCCGCGCTATTTAAGAGTGTCGGAACGGCTTCGAGGTTCATTCTCAATCGCATGTCAATTCCGTCCGAGGCTGTTTTGTTCTAGAGTAGGCGATGTTGAGGATTGCTCTCTACCAACCCGATATTCCCCAGAATACGGGAACGATTCTGCGTATGGCCGCTTGCCTGGATGTCGCGGTCGATATCATCGAGCCGGCAGGGTTCCAGCTTGGCGATGCACGTTTTCGCCGCGCCCTGATGGACTACGGCGCCAACCTCGACATGACACGCCATGACGATTGGGAACGTTTCCAGCAGAGCCTGGGCACACGCCGCCTTATTTTGCTGACGACGAAGGCGGACCGGAGTGTCTATGAGGCCGAACTGCGGCCCGACGACGTGTTGCTGCTCGGCAGGGAATCCTCGGGCGTGCCTGACCACGTCCACCAGCGCGCCGATTTGCGTATCGCCATTCCCATGGAAAGCGCCGCGCGCTCCCTCAATATCGCTGTCGCGGGTGCCATGGTCTTGGGCGAGGCCTTGCGCCAGACCGGTGGCTTCGGCGAGATTGGTGTTTCCACGCCGTGAGCCCATTGTGAGCCCGCCATGAACGACTCCACGATCGAACTTCCAGGCGATCCCGCGCGCCGTGCTGGCGCATCGGCATGGTTCGAAGAATTGCGTACTTCGATCTGTGACGTCTTCGAAGCGATCGAAGACGAACACACCGGCCCCTTCAGCGATCGCCCGCCGGGCCGGTTCGAGCGCACATCATGGGAACGCCCGGAAGGCGGCGGCGGGGTCATGGCGGTCATGAAGGGCCGTGTCTTCGAGAAAGTCGGGGTCAACGTCTCGGTCGTATCGGGCGAGTTCTCCGAGAAGTTCCGCGCCGAGATGCAGGGCGCGACGCAGGATGACGGGCGGTTCTGGGCCTCGGGCGTGTCACTGGTAGCCCATATGCATTCACCCCTGGTGCCTGCGGTTCACATGAACACGCGCCATATCGCGACAGCCGGCAAGACCTGGTTCGGCGGCGGCGCCGACCTCAACCCGCCCTACCCGGTCGAACAGGACACCGCCGATTTTCACAGCGCATTCCAGGCGGCTTGTGAACGCCATGCCTGCGGCGACTATCCACGCTTCAAGGAGTGGGCCGACGACTACTTCTTCATCAAACACCGCAATGTCGCACGCGGCGTCGGCGGCATCTTCTATGACTACATCGATGCCGATGATGCCTCGTTTGCCTTCACCCGGGATGTCGGGCGCACCTTCCGCGAGATCTATCCGGCACTGGTGCGCCGCCATATCGCCAAGCCCTGGAGCGATGAAGAACGCGAACAGCAACTGATTTACCGCGGCCGCTATGCCGAATTTAATCTGGTCTATGATCGCGGCACACGCTTTGGTCTGATGACCGACGGCAATACCGACGCCATCCTGATGTCGCTACCGCCCGAAGCCAAATGGCCCTGAACGGAGAAAACCATGCAGAAGCTTGAAGTCTTCCAATCGATCTGGGCGATGGAACGACGCCGTCCCGACGGCCAGGAATGGAGCCTGGAAGACCAGGTCACAATGGTCGCCGAGGCCGGTTTCGACGGTATGGACATCTATACCTTTGCGCCCGAGAAAAGCCGTGCGGTCAAGAAGATGCTGAACGACGCCGGGCTGGCCTGCAGCTGTTGCGCCTTCCCGAAATCGATCGAGGGTTTTCAAGCCGATCTCGACATGGCTGCGGAACTGGAAGCCCGCCACCTCAACATCATCGTCCAGATCTATCCGCTGACCGTCGAAGAAGGCGCCGACATCCTGGCGCGCATGCTCGAGATGGCCGAGACCTCCGGCGTCAAGGTGATTGTCGAGACCCATCGCGACTGCATCACAACAGACATGCTCTACACGCTCCAGCTCATGGAATCGCTGCCGTACATGAAGATGTGCGCCGATCTCTCACATTTTGTCGTCGGGCGCGAATTCACATGGCCGGTCCCGACCCGTGACGAACACTGGATCCAGCAGGTACTGGACCGCTCCGTCGCCTTCCAGGGCCGTGTCGCCAGCCGCGAGCAGGTCCAGGTCCAGCTTGATTTTCCCCAGCAACAGGGCTGGGTCACCAAGTTCCGCCAGTGGTGGGAAGACGGTATGCGCAAGTGGCGCTATCGCGAAGGGCCTGACGAAACCCTCAACTTCACCGTCGAACTGGGCCCGCCGCCCTATGGCATTACCGGCCGCGACGGCTACGAGCTCTCCGACCGCTGGGAAGAGTCCAAGGTGATCAAGGGCTGGGTCCATGACATCTGGGAGCGCCTGGAGAACGAGAGCAAAGCCAACCAGGACTGAGCCATGAAACTCGAGGTCTTTCAGTCGATCTGGGCGATGGAACGGCGCGGGCCGGCCCGCCAGCAATGGAGCCTGGAAGAAAAGGTCGCGATGATCGCCGAGGCCGGGTTCGACGGCATCGACATCTCGGCCCAGCATCCAGATGAAAGCCGCACATTGCGGCCCCTGATGACCGATGCTGGTCTTGGCTGCACCTGTTACGCCTTCCCCAATAGTGTTGAGGGGTTCCAGCGCGACATCGATCTCGCGCTGGAGCTTGAAGCCCAGCACCTCAATCTCATCATCCAGATCTTTCCCATGACGGTTGGCGAAGGCACAGAAGTGATCGGACGCCTGCTCGAGATGGGCAAGCAATCGGGTATGCCGCTGACGGTCGAGACCCACCGCAACGCCATCACGACCGACCTTCTCTATACCCTGCAGCTAATCGACGGCCTGCCTGAAATGGCGATCTCGGCCGATCTCTCGCACTACGTCGTGGAGCGGGAATTCACCTGGCCCGTGCCCGCGCGCGATGAAGCCTGGATGCAGCAGATCATCGCCCGCGCCGTCGCCTTCCAGGGCCGCATCGCCAGCCGCGAACAGATCCAGATCCAGCTCGACTTCCCGCAGCATCAAGATTGGGTCGCCAAACACCTGCAATGGTGGGAAGACGGCATGCGGAGCTGGCGTGACCGCAGCCCCGATGGCGCCACGCTCAATTTCCTGACCCAGCTTGGACCACCGCCGTACGCCATCACCGGACGCGATGGCTATGAACTCTCCGATCGTTGGGCCGAGGCTCAAGTGATCAAGGATTGGGTCCGGGATATCTGGCAGCGTCTGGAAGTCGAAAGCGAAGCCAACAAGGGCTGAAGACAGCGCTTACCACGGCCCCTGGCCGTCATCTTCGGGCGGAGGTGTCGGCGGGTCGTCCGGTTTCGAGCTTCGCCGCATCAGACGCAGGACGAAGAACAGAGGAACGCCGACGATCAGAAACAGGATAATCCAGTGAAAAACAGCGAACGAACCCATACCGTCGTCCTCTCTCATCAGCGTTCCGCCGACCCCTGTTTCGCCAGTATCGCCTCACGACGCGCGATATAGAGCGTCGAACCGATGATGAGGACAGAACCGGCATAGGTCCAGCCATCGGGAACTTCGGCGAAGAAAAAGACGCCCGCGGCACCGGCAAACAGCAGTCGGACATAGTCGAACGGCGCGACAAAGCTGGCCTCGCCCAAACGGAACCCCCGGATCACCAGGGCCTGCGAGATCAGTCCCATCACAGCGACTCCGCCAAGCAGAAGCCACTCATCGGTGCTTGGTTGATGCCATGACGAAATCGCCGGACCGATAGCCATCAGGCCAGAGATCACGAGGAAGAAAAACAGCATGGTGAGCTGACTTTCGCGTGCCGGAAACCGTTTCAGCAGCACGACCGAAAAAGCAATGCAGACCGCCATGCCGACCGCCAGCAGGGTCGCCAGTTCGACCGCGCCATCGAACGGTCTTGCCACGACCAGAACACCGGCAAACCCCATGGCGGTTGCCGACCAGCGTCGCCAGCCGACAATCTCACCCAGAAAAATCACCGCCGCGACCGTGACGAAAAGCGGCACCGTGAAGCTGATCGAGGTCACCTCGGCCAGCGGCAGTTTCATGAAGGCGTAATAACCGGTCAGGACCGCGGTGCCGCCCAAGCCGGCGCGCGCCAGATGGATCTTGAGATGCTGGGTGCGCCAGGGAACCAGCCTTGCCCGCCAGAACAGAGGCAAGAGCAGACACAGGCCGAGAACCGAACGGATGACCGTGATCTGGAAGACATCGATCTCGGTCTGTCCCAGAGCCTTGACCAGCACGGAGACAACCGTGAACCCCACAGCTGCGGCCACCACGAACCCCGCGCCCGACAGATTGTCGTGGCGGACCCGGGCAGCCTCATGGGCTGCGGTCTGGACGGTCGTTTCGCTCACCCTTCCTGCATAGGCGGCACAGGCACGAGCCGCAACTAGAGCAAATCCCGATTTGATTGAGTCGCTTCGCGATACAAACAAATCGGATGCAACCGCTCTAACCTTCGTCGACCAGACGGCGCAGCTTGGCGACCGCTTCTTCAAAGGTCGCCGTGTAGGTGATGGCATCGAAGAACTTGCCCTGGCTGTCCATCAGGTAAATTGCGGCGCTGTGATCCATCAGATAATCGCCATCGTCGAGATCAACCCGCGCGTAGTAGACCTTGTAGGACTCGGCCATTCGGCGGAGATCACCGTCGCTTCCGACCAGACCGGTGATGCGCGGCGAGAAATAGTCGACATATTCAGCCATTCTCTCAGGCGTATCGCGTGCGGGATCGACGCTGACGAAATAGGGATCGATGATCGCACCATCTTCGCCCAATTCTTCGAGCCAGAGAGCGACTTCGTTCAAGGTCGTCAGGCAGACATCGGGACAATAGGTGAAGCCGAAAAAGATCAGGCTGCGGCGGCCGACAAGATCAGCCTGTGTGACGGTGCGCCCATCATGGGCCGTCATCGTGAACGGCCCGCCGATCTCGATCGGCAATGACTGCACGGCATCAGCCACATCACGGCGCTTGAGTTCCAGCACGGCCATGGTGGTCACGACCATGGTCGCGATTGCGGCCAGGGCGATCATCAGATGACGAACACGCATCACTGCATCTCCTCTTCATCGTGCGCCATAGAGTCCATCTCCATTTCGCCACCATGGTTCATGGCGCTGTCTCGGCGCTGAACGACAAATTCGAGCGTCACCGCGCCAGCCTTCTCGAAATTCAGGGTCACTAGATGATGTTCGCCCTCTTTGAGTTGCTCGGACAGGCCCATGAACATGATGTGATAGCCGCCGGGTTCGAGCATCAGTTCGCCTTCGGCTCCAATCTCAAGACCGCCTTCGACCGGGCGCATCTGCATGACGCCTTCATCGGTCATCGTCACGGAATGAACCTCGGTCCGTTCGGAGAAATCCGCCTCGACCGACAGGAGCCGGTCGCCCTGTTCTCCGGCGTTGACGATGGCGACATAGCCGGCCGCCGTGAGCGCGCCTGGCGGCGGTTCGACAATCCAGGGATGAACGAGATCGAGGCCGCCATGCTGGTAGTCATGGGCATGGGTCGCCGGTGCGAGCAGCAAGGCAAAAACAAAGGCAAACAGGGACATCGGTCGCATGTCGTGGTCCCCCGAGGCATACAGCGCAGCGCTGCCATGCAGGAAAGATTGGTGTGGAAAATCAGAAACGGCCCTTGGGCAACTGCATCACGCCAGAGGAGGAGATCTGGCTCTCGTTAGGTCCGAGAGCCATCGTCCCGGGTCATGGCCAGCCGCAAGCGCGAAATCATCGGCCGCCGGGAAAACTCGCAAGGTCTCGGCGGAACCGCAGGCAAGCCCGCAGCCGTAACTGCAACCAGATACGCAGCCACCGCAGACCAGGCCACCGGAATCACCGACCTTACCGCTGTCGCCGTCGCCCAGGCCCAGACAGGTCGCAGACAGGATGTATGCAAGGCCGCTATCGCTCGCGGCATTGGCATCGGCATCGGAGTGCGCGCCCAGAGGGGCCGCAGCCATTGCGATGGCGACGACGAGAACAGCCAGGGAGCTCAAAAATGATCTGCAACGCATGGTCCGCAGCCTAGCGCCGATGAAAATGGGGTTCATTGCGGAGGATCAAACCTGTCGTGCGATTACGTCAGTCATCACCGCCAGACAGGCGGCCCGATCAGGCTGGAAGTCGCGGGCACTCCACCAGGTCTCGATCTCGGCGATGACCCGCCCGACCTCTGGGCCAGGCGCAAGACCCGCTTCCACGACATCGTTGCCCCGGATTGGCAGAGCAGGATTATCCCAGGCGTTGGCGGTCTCGAGCATGGCTCGCCAGTGATCGGCCCGCGCTTCGTCATCACCAGCCCAGGCCAGAAGCACGAGATCACGGAAGATACCGTCACCATGACGGTAGAGGATCCGGCGCTGCTCCTCACGGGTCATGGCTGCATCCATGGCGACCACCGGCGGCGCCAACAAACCAAACCGGTCGGCCATAGCGTTGGAGAGTTTCAGACGTTGCGCCAGTGCTTTACCCCCGTTTGGAGCAAGCGCGGCGAGCCGGCGCAACGGATCGCGATCATCGATACCGGCCAACACCATCAAAACCCCGCTTGGCCCTGCTTCAGGCAACACGGCCTCCAGGATGCCGGTTGCTTCCATCAGCACCAGCGTCGGAACCGGGTTCGGCGCTGCCAGCAGCTTCAGCAATTCGACCTGCACGCGCTCGATCGAAAGTTGTCCCAACCGGCCTGCCACCCCACGACAGGCAGCGACGGCTTCAGCATCTGGTTCGCCACGACCAAAACGGGCGAGGAACCGGAAGAAACGCATGACCCTGAGGTAGTCCTCGGCGATCCGCTGGTCTGCCTCTCCGACAAAACGGACGAGCCCGGCGGCCAGATCCTCGCGACCGCCGAAATAGTCGAACAACGCGCCATCGACGGTCAGGCTCATGGCGTTGATCGTGAAGTCACGTCGGGCCGCATCGGCCCTCCAGTCGTTGGTGAAGACGACCTCAGCGTGGCGTCCGTCGGTCTCGACATCGACCCGCAGCGTGGTGATTTCGAAAGATTTTCCCTGCAAAACAGCAGTCACCGTGCCGTGCTTCAGGCCTGTGGGAACAGCCTTGATCCCTGCGCGCTCCAACAGCGCCATCACGGATTCGGGCCGGTCGGGGGTCGCCAGATCGACGTCGTCGACCGCGCGGACCAACAGGCAGTCGCGCACGCATCCACCGACAAACCGGACTTCCGCACCATCGGCAGCCAGCGCATCGACCACGGCTGTCGCTGCCGGGCCGGCGAGCGCCTCCGACAGCTTCACCATGTCGACCGGTGCGTCACTCATCGAAATGGCCGGGAACGACTTCGCCGTCGATAACCTTGGCCGGCACATAGGTTTTGCCGGGTGGATCACCGCTGAGAAGCCCCAGGGCAATCAGCGCGACGCAAACCAGCCCCAACGTGCCGGCAACGATCCATGTCCAGGGTGCCTCGCGCCAATGCGGCAGCGTGCCATCCCCTTCTTGTTCAGCAGTCTCGCGCGCCAGCTTGAACCAGATCATGTAGGCGATCAGCGGCACGAAGATCAGCAGGACCGGCAGCAAAAAACGCATCAGACTTCCCTTCGCAAGACCTGCAGCAGGTTCACCATGACCGTTGCCGTCGCGCCCCAGATGTAGCGTGGACCATACTCAAAGACGCTGTACCAGCGATCGGCGCCACGCCAGTACATGCTTTCGCGCCGATGGTTGACGGGGTCCAGCAGAAAACTCAGCGGCACTTCGAACACATCCTCGATTTCGGTGCCATCGGGCACCAGATCAATAGGCGGTGTGACCAAGCCGACATGGGGCGCCATGGTAAAACCCGACCCGGCCCGGTGTGTGTTCAGCCGCGCCAGGATCCGCACCCTGGCGGGATCAAGCCCGACCTCTTCTTCGGCCTCACGCAGAGCAGCCTCGACCTCACCTTCACCGGCTTCGATCCTGCCGCCGGGGAAGCTGACCTCGCCGGCATGGGTGCGCAACGCCTTGGAACGCTGGCCAAATACCACGGTCAGACCCTCGTCGTAATCGACCAGAGGAATGAGGACAGCGGCACGGCGTTCCGGCGGGTCGTCCTCCCAGTCAGACGGTGGCGCCGCCATGACCGGAGGCGCCATCGTGCGCAAGGCATTGAGAACCTCGTCACGCGTCATCGTCGAGCGCGCCAAGGGTAAAGAAAACTCCGCACGAATCGATTCCCAGCACCTCCCACCCGTCGCATTCGCTCATCCGCCCGGCATTGACCAGCTGATAATAGACGGACCGCACGATCAAGGCCTCCAGCCCGTCACGCACGTGGACATAGGGCGAAGGTTCGCCGCTGACCTGATCGATCGCCACACGTATCGGATGACCAGGCCCCGCCGCCACCGTTTCGTCCACATTGGTGCGGAAGGTAACGGATTGCCCGGCCCCCTCACCACGGATTGTCGCCTCCACCGCAACAAAAGGAACATCTTCGACACGGATGCGCCGTTTCTCGACCGGTGTCTTGAGATAATATTCACCGTCGGCTTCGCGATGCAGAATACTGGCAAACAACGCCACCATCCGCGGACGCCGAATCGGGCCGCCTTCGTGATACCAGGTTCCATCACGCGCGATCGCGATGTCGATGTCGCCCGTAAACAGCCGGCCGACCGCGTCCTGATCGTCTGTGGACAGGGCGTTCACTTTTTTATCTTCACGGGCATTTGTATCGGTCATGGCAGGCCGTGATACCGTTTTGTCAAACCAGCGCTAATATACGCACGATCATGCCCTGAGGAGAGACATGGCCGATTCACAAAATAATCCGTTGCAGGACGCCTCGGATCTGACAGCGGATATTGATCGGGTCGGCGCACGCCTGTCCGAGGCACGTACGGCGGTCGGCCGCGTCATCTTCGGCCAGGATCAGGTCGTCGAGCAGACCCTGATTACGCTTCTGGCCGGGGGCCATGCACTGCTGATCGGCGTGCCAGGACTGGGTAAGACCAAGCTGGTCGAGACCATCGGCACCGTGATGGGACTCGAAGACAAACGCGTCCAGTTCACGCCTGACCTGATGCCTGCCGATATTCTGGGTTCGGAGGTGCTTGAAGAATCCGACACCGGCCGGCGAGAATTTCGCTTCATCAAGGGCCCCGTCTTCTGCCAGCTTCTGATGGCCGACGAGATCAACCGTGCCAGCCCACGCACCCAGTCTGCCCTGTTGCAGGCCATGCAGGAGCGCACCGTCTCCGTCGCCGGAACACGCCACCCCCTGCCCGAACCCTTCCATGTTCTGGCAACACAAAATCCGCTTGAGCTTGAAGGCACCTATCCGTTGCCCGAGGCACAGCTCGACCGGTTCCTGATGGAAGTTGATATCGACTACCCCAACCGCGATGCCGAACGCGAAATGCTGGTGGTGACCACGGGATCGGCTGAGGAAAAACCGGCCCAGATCCTTGATGGCGAGGAACTGCTGGCGGCCCAGCGCCTGGTGCGGCGTATTCCGGTCGGCGAAAGCGTCGTCGAAGCGATTCTTTCGCTGGTTCGCTCCGGTCGCCCGGCCGAGAGCGACACCGCGACCGAGATTGCCTGGGGCCCGGGGCCTCGCGCCAGTCAGGCGCTGATGCTTGCCGTGCGCGCCCGTGCCTTGCTCGATGGCCGGTTCGCACCCTCGATCGATGATGTCGTGACGCTGGCCGGACCTGTTCTGCGCCACCGCATGGCGCTCACCTTTGCAGCCCGTGCCGACGGGATCATGATCGATCAGGTGATCGAACGACTCAAGGCGCCGCTCGCCTGATGTTTCCGTTGTTTGTGAACGCGGGGCCCCGGCGTGGCTGAGGCCGCTGTCAGCTTTCGGCGGCGAGCCGAACAGCTTGTGGCGCATCTGCCGCCGCTGCTGGTCGAGGCCGAACACGTCGCTGTGATTGTTGCCCAGGGCGTGCACGGCCGTCGTCGCGTCGGACCGGGCGAGACCTTCTGGCAGTTCCGTCGCTATGAACGCGGTGACGCTGCGACGATGATCGACTGGCGTGCCTCGGCAAAATCGACCCGTCTTTATGTTCGCGAAACCGAATGGGAAGCCGCCGAGAGTGTCTGGCTGTGGGCCGATGGTTCGGCCTCGATGCATTTTGGCTCCAGGCTCGCCCAGACGACCAAGCTGGAGCGGGCGCGCCTGATCCTGATGTCGCTGGCCGTACTGCTGGTGCGTGGCGACGAGAACATCGCCCTCCTGGGCGCCGATCGCCGGCCGCGAACCGGCAGTGCGGCGCTGACACGCTTTGCCACGAGGCTGATCCGCAACGCCGAGAACGAACCACCCAGCCTGCCCGCCCTCGAAATTCTGCCCAAACATGCCCAGCTTGTGCTGGTCGGCGACTTTCTTGAGCCGCTGGAACAGCTCGAAGCCATGATCAAACATTTCGCCGGGCTTGGCGTGACCGGCCACATGGTTCAGATCCTCGACCCCGCCGAGGAAACCCTGCCCTATGCAGGGCGCATCCTGTTCGACGGGCTGGAGCAGGAAGGCACCATGCTGGCGAGCAGGGCCGAGGCGCTGCGCAGCGATTATGTCACAAGGCTTCATGCCCATCGCGAGGAGCTTGCGCGCCTGACCCGTGCCGTGCGCTGGAGTTTCACCACCCATCACACCGACAGCCAGCCCCAGGCCGCCCTGTTGCCGCTCTATATCGACCTCGCCGGACAGGTGACCTGACCGTGGCAATGCTTGGGCCCCTTGCTTTTGTCGTACCCTGGGCGCTGATCGCGCTCGTGCTGCTACCGCTTTTGTGGTGGTTGCTGAAGGTTGTGCCGCCGATGCCAAGGCGGGTCTCGTTTCCCGCGATCCGGCTGCTGTTCGGCCTCGACACCGACCGGCGCGCGGCTGAATCGACACCGCTCTGGCTGACCCTGCTGCGCATTACCCTGGTCGCCTTGCTGATTCTTGCGGTCTCGCATCCCCTGCTCAATCCATCTCACCGATCCCTGGCACCGGGCGACATGCTGGTGGTCGTTGACGACGGCTGGGCCTCGGCGCGCGACTGGCCCGATCGCATGACCGCCCTGCGCAATCTGATCGCGCTGGCCGAACGCCAGGACCGTATGGTCGCGATCCTGACGACCGCGCCAAGGGACAGCAGCGCCCCGATGGAACATAGCGGCCTTCTGACACCGCAGGATACCGGCCGCTTGGTCAGCGCCCTTGTGCCGTCCCCCTGGCCGGTTGACCGCGCTGCCGCGGCCGAAGCGCTCGGTGATCTCGACTCGGTCTCACAGGTCTTCTGGATGACCGATGGTGTCGCGACCGACGACGACAGCCGGTTCCTTGCCACCCTTCAGGGTCTGGGCGAACTGACGGTCATGAACAACCGGCAGTCCTCTGCCGCACTTTCGTTGCTCTCACCAACGATCGAGGACGGCCTTCTGGTATTGCGCGCCCGGCGCGCCGGTCTGGGGTCCGAGCGCTATATCTGGGTCGCGGCCAACGATGCCGACGGCAATCTGGTGGCACGCCAGGAGCTGATCTTCGCCAATGGTGCCGGTGAGGCTGAGGCGGCGCTGAACGTGCCGTCCGAACTGCGCAACAAGATCGCCCGCCTCGAAATTGAAAACGAGCCGACGGCGGCAGCCGCCGTCCTGCTCGACCAGCGCTGGAAACGTCCACCGGTCGGCCTGGTCGCCGGCGGTGATCTCGAAAGTCAGCAGCCTCTGCTGTCGCCGACCTATTTCCTCGAACGCGCGCTTGAAAATTCAGCCCAGCTTCAGCCGGCCACACTCGAACAGCTGCTCGCGAAACCGCCTGCGGTCATTGTCTTGGCCGATATCGGCGTCGTGCCAGAAACCGAACGCGAAACGCTGGAAACCTGGATCGACAGCGGTGGTGTGTTGATCCGTTTCGCCGGCCCGGTCTTTTCCCAGGAAAGCGACGATCTCGTTCCCGTCGAGATTCGCGGACGTGAACGTGCCCTTGGCGGGGCCATGAGCTGGGCCAGCGCACAGCGCATCGCACCGTTCGACGCCGACTCGCCTTTCGCCGGACTGCTGCCGCCGCCCGATGTGCTGATCGACCGACAGGTCCTGGCAGAGCCGACCGTTGACCTGACCTCCAAGACCTGGGCAAGACTTCTGGACGGCACGCCTCTGGTGACGGCCGAACAACGGGGTGACGGCTGGCTTGGTCTGGTGCACACATCGGCCAATACGCAATGGACCAATCTGCCAATCTCGGGCCTGTTTGCCGGTATGATGAAGCGCCTGATCGATCTCTCCCAGGGCGCGGGCGCCGAACTGGGCAACCAACTCCTCCCAGCGCTGCAGTCACTGACCGGGTTCGGGGTTCTGGGCCCGCCACCGCCGACAGCAACCGCCATCGGCGCGAACAGTTTTGACGATGCCCAGCCATCGCCTGAGACACCGCCCGGGCTCTACGGCACGCTGGACCTGCGCCGGACCCTCAATCTAGGCCCCACGATCGAGTCCCTGGAGGAACTGGTCCTGCCTGCCGAGACCACCGTGACCGGCTTCGAGCGGCGCGAAGAGATCGACACGCGCCCGTTCATCTTCGGGCTGGCAGCCTTGCTCGCCCTGCTTGAGATCTATGCCAGCATGGCGCTGCGCGGTCTGGTGCCGGCCTTCGGGACCGGCACACGCCTTGCCGCCATTCCGCTGCTGATTTTGCTGCTCGCCCCGGATGGCGCACGAGCCGAGGAACAACTGAACGAAAACGGCATTCCCCTCGCCGCCCTGAACGTACGTTTCGCCTATATCGAGACCGGTGACAGCCAGGTCGACCGTATCTCGTTTGCCGGACTGCGGGGCCTGGGCATGATGCTGACCGCCCGCACCTCGGTTGAACCGGGCGATCCGATCGCGGTCGAAATCGAGACCGATGACATCATGTTGTTCCCCCTGATCTACTGGGCGATCACGCCGGACCAGCCGATACCGTCGGGCGTCGCAAAGGCGCGCCTTGATGCCTATCTCGCCGCCGGCGGCATCCTGGTCGTCGACACACGTGACGCCGACGAAGAGATGGAAGGTGTCACCGGCACCGGGACCAATGCCGCACGCCTGCCGGAACTTCTCGGCGGGCTCAACATACCTGCCCTGATGCGCGTGCCCGCCGGCCATGTCCTGACCCAGGCCTACTATATCCTCGGCGGATTTCCGGGGCGCTGGGACGGTGGTTCGGTCTGGGTCGAACAGCATCCTGGCGGCCTCAATGATGGTGTTTCGGCCATCCTGATCGGGAGCAACGACTGGGCGTCGGCCTGGGCGCTCAACGACGAACTCCAGCCGCTTTATCCGGTTGTTCCGGGCGGCGAACGCCAGCGTGAAATGGCCTTTCGCTTTGGCATTAATCTGGCGATGTATGCCATGACCGGCAACTACAAGGCCGATGCCGTTCATCTGCCGATGATTCTGGAGCGTATCGGACAATGAACGCTTCGAGTGTCACCGATATCGTCCTTTCCCCGCTGCTGCCGTTGTGGCTGGTCATTGCCTTTGCAGTCGTGGCCCTGGGCCTTGTGATCTATGGCTTTATCCGGCGTGCGCCCGGCACCCGGTGGCGCACCTTCACGCTGGCCGCACTGGCCCTGGCGCTGGCCAATCCATCGCTGGTCGAGGAGCGGCGCGAAACCCTGCCCGATGTCGCGCTGGTTCTGGTCGACCGCTCTTCGAGCCAGACGGTCGGTGACCGGCCCGACCAGACCGATGCGGCACTGGCTCAGTTGACCGAACGTTTCGGGCGCCTGGCCAATCTCGATGTCCGCATTGCCGAAATCGATCCGGCGCAAGCCGCAGGCGAGTCCGCGTTGCCCGGTTCGGGCACCAACCTGTTCGGTGCGATCCGTCGCGCCCTTGCCGATGTGCCGCGCAATGCCGTTTCGGGTGTCGTGCTGCTGACCGATGGTGCGATCCATGATGTTCCCGAAAGTGCGGAGGCGATCGGCCTAGACGCGCCGATCCATGCTCTGATCACGGGCACACGCCAGGAAAACGACAGACGGCTGGAGCTGATCGATGCGCCCCGCTACGGGATCGTCAACCAGCCGGTCACAATCGTCTTCCGGGTCCACGACAGCGCCGGTACAGGCGGTGTTGTCCCGGTCACGATGACGACACCGGAAGGCATCGAGGTCACGCACGGCGTCCCGGTCGGCGAGAGCTATGAGATGCGCTTTCTTCCCGACCGTGCCGGACTTCTGGTCGTGCGCCTGGATGTCGAAGCGCGCGAAGGTGAACTCACCGAAATCAACAACACCGCCGTGCTTGCGATCAACGGTGTGCGCGAAGACCTCAAGGTCCTGCTGATCTCGGGCGAGGTCCACACCGGTGAGCGGGTCTGGCGCAACACGCTCAAGGCCGACCCCGCTGTCGAGCTGGTCCATTTCACCATCCTGCGCCCGCCCGAGAAACAGGACGGCACGCCGATCCGCGAGCTGTCGCTGATTTCCTTCCCCGTGCGCGAACTGTTCGAGGTCAAACTCGAAGAATTTGATCTCATCGTCTTCGACCGTTACCGCAAGCGCGGCGTGATCCCTGAGGCCTACCTCCAGAATATTGCCGATTACGTGCTCGAAGGCGGCGCAATGATGGTTTCGACCGGTCCCGACTTCGCGACCCAGTTGGGCCTGCACACCACGGTTCTGGGCGAGCTGATGCCGGCGCTTCCAACCGGTGAGGTCGTCGAGGAACGGTTTAATGTGCTCGCGACCGAAGACGGCTTGCGCCATCCGATTACGGCAGAGCTGGTGGGCATCCAGAACGAGGTGCCGCCATGGGGTCCCTGGTTCCGCCAGATCAGCGCTGAAGCCGATTCCGGCGATGTCCTGCTCAACGGTATCGAGGACCGCCCCCTCCTTGTCGTCCAGCGTATGGGCGAAGGGCGTGTCGCCGAACTGCTGTCGGACCATCTCTGGCTGTGGTCGCGTGGTTATGAAGGCGGCGGCCCCAGTCAGGAATTGCTGCGCCGTCTGGCCCATTGGCTGATGAAGGAACCTGATCTCGAAGAGAACGCCCTTTCGGCCAACGTGATTGGCAACCAGCTTTCCGTCATGCGCCAGAGCATGGAAGACCGATCCTGGGAAGTCGAAGTCACGGCACCGTCGGGCGCGACCGAAACACTGCTGCTCGAACCCGGCCTGCCGGGATGCTCCAGCGCCGAACTCGCAGTCGCCGAAGCCGGTCTCTACCACATCAGTGACGGAGAGCTCGACACCGTGGCAACGGTCGGTCAGCTCAACCCATTGGAATGGCGCGATCCCCGCGCCAGTGACGAAGCGTTGATGCCGGTGGTCGAGGCCAGCGGCGGTCGTGTCTCCTGGCTCGCCTACGATCCGCTTCCCACGGTCCGGCGCGTCTCGCCCGACCGCGATCTCGCCGGCACGGGCTGGATCGGGGTGGTCGATCACGGCCGATACATCGTGCGCGGAATCGACACGCTGGCACTGCTTCCCCCCTGGCTGGCGCTGCTGATGTTTGTCGGCGGGCTTGCCGCAGCGTGGCGCGCGGAAGGCCGCTGACGTCGCTCTGGCAGGTTGGGCGCGCTCGTCCTAATGTCCCGCTCTATCGTTTCCGGGGGCCGGACCGTTGAACATCACCTTTGTAGAAAATGCACCCCAGACCGCCGACGTGCTGGTCGCGGGCGTCACGGCGGAGGGTTGCGTGGCAGCCACCACCGCATCGTTGGAAGACGCAGCACAGGCGGTTCTGTCACGTCTGGCACAGAACACGCGTTTCAAGGGAGCGGCGAACGACCTGATCGAGATCGCTGCACCCGAAGGGCTCGGTGCCGAGCGACTCTGTCTGATTGGACTGGGTGACCCCACGACGCTGGACTCCCATGCGTGGGAGCGACTGGGGGGAACACTTGCAGCAGCCTGCGACGGTACCGAGACATCGCTGACCATTGCGATTGCACCTCCGGCCGGAAACCCCTCGGCTCTTGCTGATTTCGCGATGGGCCTGCGCCTGCGTGGTTACCGGCACGACCGGTTTCGCACCACGCCGCGGGAGGACGACGCAGGCGCGATAAAAACCGTCACGGTCCACGACCCCGACGGCTCGGCCCGCGACACCTGGGAAAGCAACCACGCCCACATCGCAGCCGGGGTTGTCTGGGCACGTGATCTCTTCGCCGAACCTGCCAACTGTCTGTGGCCCGAGACCTTCGTCCAGGAGGCGACCGCGCTCGAAGCGTTCGGTGTGACGCTCGAGGCCCACGGGCCCGACGAACTGCGCGCCATGGGTGCGGGCGCCATGCTGGCAGTGGCACAGGGCAGCATCAATGAACCGCGCCTGGCCGTGTTGCGTTGGAACGGTGCAGATGACAAGAACGAAGCGCCTCTGGTGTTCGTCGGCAAGGGCATGACCTTCGATTCCGGCGGCCTCTCGCTCAAGCCGGCCAAGGGCATGGAAGAGATGAAGGGCGACATGGCCGGAGCCGCCGCGGTCACCGGAGCGATGCGGGCGCTGGCCGGGCGCAAGGCCCGGGTCAACGTTGTCGGTATTCTGGGCCTGGCCGAGAACATGCCCGGTGCCAACGCCTACCGGCCGGGCGACGTGGTCAAGACCATGGCCGGCTGGACGGTCGAAGTGATCGACACCGATGCCGAGGGCCGCATGGTTCTGGCCGATGCGCTGTGGTTCGCCGCGCGCAAGTTCAAACCGCGCCTGATGGTCGACCTCGCGACCCTGACCTATGCCATCATGGCCGGGCTTGGCCTGATTTACACCGGCATGTACGCAACCGATGACGCGCTGGCCGACGAACTGGTTGCAGCCTCTGCGGCGAGCGGCGAAAAACTCTGGCGTATGCCACTCGACGAGGACTATGAGGCCAATCTGGGCTCTGAAATCGCTGACCTGCGCCAGATCGCGCCCGACAGTGAATTTGCCGATTGCGCCCATGCCGCACAGTTCCTTTCACGCTTTGCCGACCAGCGGCCCTGGGCCCATCTCGATATCGCCGGCAATGAAATGGCCTATGACGACAAACCGCTCTGTCCCAAGGGGCCGACCGGTGTCGGTGTGCGCCTGCTTGACGCTCTGGCCAGAGACCACGAAACCGTCGCAGACTGAATTCCAGCAAATGAGGAGTGGTACGATGCTCGCCAATTACGACCTTTCCGGCAAACGCGCCCTGGTGACAGGCGGCGCCGGCGGTATCGGCCGGGGCACGGTCAGGGCCTACCTGCGTTGCGGCGCAAGCGTTGCCATCAACGATCTGCCCGGCTCACCCAAACTCGCCGAGGTCGTCGCCGAACTCACGGACGAAGGCCACCATGTTGTTGCTGCACCCGGCGATGTCGGTGACCCCGACGATGCACCACGTATGGTGAGCGATGCGATCGACGCCCTGGGCGGGCTCGATTACCTGGTCAACAATGCCGGCACACCGGGCACGAAGGCGCCGATCCCACCGGCCGACTTTGAACGCCAGGACGAGGATTTCTGGAACCTGCTGCTCAACGTCAACCTGATCGGCCCCTATCGCTGCACCAAAGCTGCGGCTGCTGCCTTGCGCGAATCCGGCGGCGCGATCGTCAACACCGCCTCGATTTCGGCCTTCGGCATGGGTGGCTCCAGTTCACCCTATTGCGCGACCAAGGCCGGGCTGGTGGTTCTGACCAAGGAATGGGCCCGGGCACTGGCACCTGATGTCCGGGTCAACGCGATTGCACCGGGCGCGGTGGATTCTGACTGGATGTGCCGCTTTCCGGGGCTCGAAGAGAGCAACAGCTGGACCATTCCATTGGACCGCATCGGCACCCCGACCGATTATGGCGAGGCGATCCTGTTCCTTTCGGCCGGCGCCGGTTATGTCACGGGCCAGACCCTCAATGTCGATGGTGGCCTGACCACCTGAATCACGGGAGATTCGAAGTGAAACTGGTACGTTATGGAGAACCTGGCCGCGAATGCCCGGGCCTGATCGATGACAACGGCATCCTGCGTGACCTCAAGGGTCATGTGCAGGATATCCGCGGTCCCGCCTTCCAGGAACAGACCCTCGACCGCATTCGTTCGATCCGCCCTGACACCCTGCCACCGATTGAAGAGGAAGTACGTTACGGCATGCCCGTGGGCGGCATCCGCAAGATCGTCTGCATCGGTCTCAACTACACCGACCATGCGAAGGAAACCGGCAACACGCCGCCCGAAGAGCCGATTGCGTTCTTCAAGCCAAACACGTGCCTGACCGGCCCCAACGATCCCATCGTGCTGCTACGCAACAGCCACCATACCGATTGGGAAGTCGAACTGGCCGCAGTGATCGGCAAGCGGACCAAGTATGTCGACGAGGCTGATGCGCTGGACCATATCGCCGGTTACTGCGTCGCCAACGATGTTTCGGAGCGCAAGTTCCAGGCCAAGGGCACGGGGCAGTGGATCCTGGGCAAGTCGGGTGACACCTATTGCCCGCTGGGACCCTGGTTTGTCACCGCCGACGAGGTGCCCGACCCGCAAAACCTGCGTCTTTGGCTCGACGTCAATGGGGAGCGCATGCAGGACGGATCAACATCGAACATGATCTTCGGCGTCGCCCACCTGATCCATTTCGTCAGCCAGTTCATGACGCTCGAGCCCGGCGACATCGTGCTCACCGGCACGCCCGCAGGAGTCGGCGTCGGCCGCGACCCCAAGGTCTTCCTGAAGGAAGGCGACGTCGTCAGCCTCGGCATCGACGGCCTGGGCGCACAGCGCAGCGTGATTGCCCCACCGGAGTGAAGCCAGGCCCATTTGGCGAACCAGAATGATGTCATCCCGGACAAGGTGCGAAACACCGATGATCCGGGACGACACCATGGGGTTAGACGAAATCAGCTGAGCTAGGCGCTCAACCGATCGACCACCAGGTTCTGGAAGTGGTGCACTGCACTTTCCCAATAGGCTGAAAACCGTGTCGGCATGCCGAGTTCGTCGCGCTGGGCATGTTTGGTCTGGACTTCGCGCACCATGGGAAAGTCCTGCTCGCCGACTTCGATCCAGATGTCGCGGACCTTTTCGCGGGTCTGGCGATGTTTCTCGTCTGTCGCGGCATCCCCGATGAAGTGGAAGGCGCGGCGGGTCGGTGTGCGGTCATGCGCCATGGGGTAGTAGATGTTGGTGACAACGTGATCGTCCATGATCGAGACGATCGCGTTGGGCACGATGAAGAACAGAATGATCTCGTGCGAGAGTCCGTCGTCACCCAGCTTCTTGCCGTTGTGGTGGGGGAAGAGGGGCAGGCTATCGCCCGTGAGCACCTCCTTCTCGCGCTTGCTGGCGATCGAGACATAGGTGTTGCCACCGCGATCACCGCTGAAGACGCCGCTTCTCTCGCCGATCTGGGGGTGGACCCAGGGCAGATGATAATCTTCACAACCGGTCTCGATCGCGAGCTTCCAGTTGCCGTCGAACTGGGCCTGGGTTTCCAGGCCTGAATAGCACACCTGCGAAAGGTCGTGGTCGGGCACACGCTCGAGGACGGGCTGGATGAAGGTTTCGAAGGGTTCGGCCTTGCCGTCGATGTTGACGAAGACGAAGTGCAGCCAGGTGACGCTGCGAACTTCCTGCAACCCTAGCATTGCCTTCTCGATACCGGGCTGCTCGGCGCTGACTTTGCCGCTCCCCCCGTCCATGCCGCCGATATCGGGGGTGGCGATGAGCCGGCCGTTGAGATCATAGGTCCAGCCGTGCCAGGGGCATTGCAGGGCCTGCGCCTTGGTGCAGGGTTCGCGCAGCACGGTCATCGAACGGTGGCGGCAGATGTTGTGGAACACCTTGATCTCGCCCTGGCGGTTACGCGCGACGATGAGATCCCAACCGGCAATCGAGACCGGTGTGGCATCACCCGGTGCGGCGACATCGGATTCGAAGGCGACCGCCATCCAGCCACGCGGAAAGAGCTTCTGGCGTTCGAGCTCGAAGAAGCCCGGATCGGCAAAAGCGCGGCCCGGCAGGCCCTCGGCTTCGTTGGCCGGTCGGCGCAGGCGTTCCAGCTGCTCTGTACTGACGAAATCATCGAGGTGGAGTGGGTTCATCAAGCTCATGGGTTCATCCTCTTCTGCGGAGTGAGCGACAGCAGCATGCCGTCGATCAGCTGGTCTCGCCGTTCCTTGGAAAAATGGTCGGGGTGGAGACAACTGCGCACACAAAGCCCGTCGCCGAATGCGATCAGGCTGTCGGCAATGTCCTGGGCTTCACGCCTTGCATCGATCTGGCCGGCCGCCTGTGCCACAACCACCTCCAGGCGGATCGTGCGGTGCAGGGCATCGAATTGCTGGCGATGGATGGCATTGTGCACGGGGTCGATCGCCGAACGTGCCCAGAAACTGAGCAAGGCCGAGACCCGCGCAGCCTGCAGGTCGTCGGGCACGAGGATCATCATCAGGGCACGCAGACGTGGCAATCCTGGCGCAAGTTTCGCTTCCGCAGCGGCAATCCCCCGCGAAGCCCGCTCAGAAATCTGGCTTGCGGCAAAGGCCAAGAGATCGTCCCTATCAAGGAAGTAATGCTGGATTACACCCGTCGAACAACCTGCTTCGTGGGCGATCTCGCGCAGCGTCGCACCATCGAGCCCGTCACGACCGATGACACGCCAGGCAGCCTGCGCTAACGCGTCACGACGTTCGTCATGATCCACCACCTTGGGCAACTGCATCTCCCGAATCGATCCGGTTATATTATGTACGTAATGTTAAATAACAATCCCCTTCTTGATTGCAAAGCAAAGTTCGGCGACGAAGCCCTCCTGGGAGAACTCTCATGACCGAGACACAGCTTACCGACACCCTGCCCGCGGCCTGGTATCGCGACCCCGAGGTGTTCCAGAAGGAACGACGCCACATCTTCGCGCGCCACTGGCATCTGATCGGTCGCAGCGAACAACTTGCCAAACCGGGCGATTACGTCACCGGCAACGTCGCGGGCTGGCCGGTCTTTGCCGTGCTCGACCGCGAGGGTGGCCTCAACGCCTTCCACAATGTCTGCCGCCATCGCGCCGGGCCGCTGTTCAACGATGAAGGCGGCCATTGCCAGGCATTGCGCTGTCAGTATCACGGCTGGCTTTATGGCTTTGACGGCAGCCTGCGCACCGCACCGGGTTTCCCGGAATCCGGCGCGCTCGACAAGAGCCGGTTCAGCCTGTTTCCCATCCGTGTCAATACCTGGCGTGGTTTGCTCTTTGTCTGCCTTGACCCTGAAGCACCGCCCCTTGATGCCTGGATGGGCGATGTCGCCGGCTTGAGCGACCCCTTTCCCGCGATCACCGATTTCACCTTCCATTCCGTCACGGCCTATGAAGGCGCCTGTAACTGGAAGGCCTATGGCGACAATTCCTGCGAAGGTTATCACCTGCCCTTCATCCACCAGGGCCTCAATAGCGCGGTCAGTTCCTGTGACATCCGCCCCTACGAGAACGGCGGCTTTGTCGGCTTCGATATCGGCTACAGCGGTGACGGCGAAGTCCGCGCAGGCGCCGGCCTTTGGATCTACAAGTTCCCGTCCATCCTGCTCCATTTCTCCGAACGCACAATCAATGTAGAGCAGGTCGAGGCACTGGATTCCGGGCGCATCCGCATCCAATCCTATTACTGGGTGCCGCAAGGCGACCAGAAGTTCGGCGATGACTATGTCGCTGATTCGCGCCTGGTGATCGGCGAGGACATGGGCGTGTGCGAAAAGGTTCAGAAGAACCTGGAAGCCGGGCTTTACAGCGCGGGCAAGCTGTCCCAGGAAAAAGAGCCCGGCACCATCTTTTTCCAGCGCCTGATCCGCGAGGCAATGGAACTTCCCCCAGTATCGTTAGGAAACACCGCATGAGCACGCCGCTTCTGATCATCGGCAACAAGAACTATTCGTCCTGGTCGCTGCGCCCCTGGATCCCGATGAAGGTCCTGGAGATCGATTTCGACGAACGCCTGATCCCGCTGTTTGACGAAAACTGGGATGCGGCGATCGCTGAGGTTTCACCCTCCAGGAAAGTGCCATGCCTGATCGATGGCGGGCTCACCGTCTGGGAGACCATGGCGATCCTGGAATACCTCAACGACAAACACCCCTATGCCGGCGTCTGGCCAGACGATATCGCCGCCCGCGCAACGGCACGTTCCGCCGCCAACGAGATGCATGGCGGCTTCGGTGCGCTGCGCGAGGCGATGCCGATGAACACGCGCAAGCAGCTTCCCGGACGCGGCATCAACGACGGTTCCGTTGCCGACATAACCCGTATGCAGCAGCTCTGGAACGCATGCCGCACGGCACACGGTTCGGGCGGCGACTTCCTGTTCGGCGCGTTCTGCGCCGCAGACGCCATGTTCGCCCCTGTCGTCAGCCGCCTTGTCGCCTACGAGGTCGAACTCGACGAAGTCTCACAGGCCTATGTCGATGCCATGATGGCCCTGCCCGCAATGCAGGAATGGCACACCGCCGGCGCGGCCGAACCCTGGATCGTCAGTCACGACGAGCTGGACTAATACCAGTCTAATCGTCCAGCCTGCCTTTCTCGGTGCCGATCTTGTGGGCCATCAGGCAGAGCAGTTCCCACATCATCTGGACACCGTTGAGCGACGTCGTGCCGGCGGTGTCGAACGGCGGTGAGACCTCGACCAGGTCGGCACCGACGATGTTGATGCCCATCAGGCCGCGCAGCATCTGCTGCGCCTCAAAGCTGGTGAAACCGCCGACTTCCGGCGTGCCGGTGCCCGGCGCATAGACCGGATCCATGCCGTCGACATCAAAGCTGACATAGGTCGGACCGTCACCGACAACTTCTTTGGCCTTGGCAACCACCGCATCGAGACCCATGGCATAGAGCTCTTCGATGTGGATCACGGTCATGCCGCTGGAATAGCTGAAGTCCCACAGTGCCTCTGCCGGGCCCCGAATGCCGATCTGAATGGTGCGCTTGGGATCAAGCACGCCCTCGTCGACCGCCACCTTGAAGGGCCCGCCATGGTGATGTTTGTTGCCGAAGAGTTCCGGCCCGGTGTCGCAATGGGCGTCGAAATGGATCAGGCCGACCGGACCGCGGGTGTGTTTGCCCATCGCACGCATGATCGGCAGCGTGATGGAATGATCACCGCCACCGGTCAGCGGCATGACACCCGCCGCCATGACCTTGGCATAGAACTGCTCGATATCATCGATCGCACAGTCGAGTTCATAGACACCTTCGATCATGACATCGCCAAGATCGGCACTCATCGCCCAGTCATAGGGGCGCACCTTGGTCTGATGGTTGAAGCGGCC
>JABIUG010000114.1 GCA_018700655.1 Rhodospirillaceae bacterium
CATCTGGCTGATGATCGGCCAGAATAGCGCACACCCCATTGAAAATTGTCATCAGGCGAATCGCCATCGGCTCCTTGACCGGCGGTGAAATGACGCCGTTGGCGACATGGCGAAGACGATTGCCTTCGATATCGATGACGCCCCAACCGGTGTGCTGGAGGCCCGGATCCAAGCCCAGTACCCGCATCAGGCGACCAGACGTTCCATCACATCGTCGGCGATCTCGAAGTTTGCGGCGACGGTCTGGACGTCATCGCTGTCCTCGAGGGTATCGATCAGCTTGAGCAGCGAGCCGCCCTTGTGCTCATCGAGTTCGATCGTGTTGCCGGGTTTCCAGATCAGGCTGGCTTCGCGGGGATCGCCAAACTGTTCGGAAAGCGCCTCGCTCACCTGGCCGAAATCAGAGGGGTCGCAATAGATCGTGTGGCCATCGTCATCGGATGCAACGTCACTGGCACCGGCTTCAAAAGCGGCCTCGAAGACGGCGTCGGGATCACCGATCTCGACCGCGAACACGACCTGACCCATCCGTTCGAACATGAAGGAAACACTGCCGGTCTCACCCAGCGAACCATTGAACTTGTTGAAGGCGGCACGCACTTCCGAAGCCGTACGGTTCCGGTTGTCGGTCAACGCCTCGACGATGACGGCGATGCCGCCGGGGCCGTAACCCTCGTAGCGCATCTCCTGATAATCGGTCGTATCGTCACCGCCGGCGGCTTTCTTGATCGCACGTTCGATCGCGTCCTTGCCCATGTTGACGCCGCGTGCAGCCTGGATTGCGGCCCGCAAACGGGGATTGTGCTCAGGGTCGGGCTGGCCCGTCTTGGCCGCCACGGTGATCTCGCGACCGACTTTCGTGAACTGCTTGGCGCGCTTCTGATCCTGCGCGCCCTTGCGGTACATGATGTTTTTCCATTTGGAATGGCCGGCCATAAAATCCTCGAACTCGTTCTTGTGTTGTTGTGCAGCGTCCAGATATCGCGCCTTAGTGCCGAGAACAATACCACATCAAGCGCAATTGTGGGCGAAACGAATGTCGTTTAGCGTCAGTTCTTGAACACGGAATCAGCCGAACTGCGCGCCGCCAGCTTGCTTTCGATCATGGCCTGGGCCCGCTTGACCTCGGCCTGAAGCTCGTCGACGTACTCACCCAATGCCTCGACCGACATGGCTTCGAGGATTTTCGTCGCGCCCGTGGGCCGTGCGGGTTCCAGGTCATCGCTGTCCATGGCGTCCTTCCCCTGCGGTCAATTGATCTATAGAGCAGATTTTTCACACAATGCCATGATCAGGCAACCGTTGCGGACAACCCGTCACCACGCCTCAAAGGAATTTATCCATGCCCGAGACCCTGCCCGAAACCATGAAGGTCGTTGAATACGATGGCGCCGGCGGCTCGGATGTCGTGAAACTGGTGAGCAGGCCCGTGCCCGAACCTTCCATCGGCGAAGTACTGGTCAAGGTTCATGCCGCCGGGATCAACCGACCCGATCTGCTGCAGCGTGCCGGAGGTTATCCGCCGCCGCCAGGTGCCAGTGACATTCCGGGTCTGGAAATCGCGGGTGAGGTTGTCGCCAACGGACCGGATTCGGCCGATCTTGTGATCGGTGACAAGGTGATGGCGCTGGTCACCGGTGGCGGCTACGCCGAATACTGCGTCGTGCCGGTACCCCAGGCCCTGCCCATCCCCAACAGCCTCTCGATGGTCGAAGCCGCTGCGGTGCCCGAGACCTTTTTCACGGTCTGGACCAATGTCTTTCAGCGTTCGCGGCTGCAGGCAGGCGAAACCCTGCTGGTCCATGGCGGCGCCAGTGGCATCGGAACGACAGCGATTCAGTTGGCCCAGGCGCGCGGCTCACGTGTCTTTGTGACGGCAGGCAGCGATGACCGCTGCCGGGCATGCGAGGCACTCGGCGCCGAACGGGGAATCAACCATCGCACTGAGAATTTCGTTGCTGTGGCACGGGAACTGACGGACGACAAAGGTGTCGACGTCGTTCTCGACATGATCGGCGGTGACTACATTACAAAGAACATCAACGTCCTGGCGGTGGAAGGGCGACTGTGTTTCATCGCGTTTCTGGGTGGTTCCAAGGCCAGTCTCAATTTCGCGCCGCTGATGATGAAACGCGTAACGATCACTGGCTCGACCCTGCGTGCCCGTTCCGTGCTGGAGAAGGGCGAAATTGCCGGGGAACTCAAGCGCGAGGTCCTGCCACTGCTCGAGAGCGGCCGGGTCAAACCGATCATCCACGCCGCCTTCCCCATGGCAGAAGCAGCAGCGGCGCAGGATGCGATTGATGACGACCATGTCGGCAAGGTCGTCCTGACGATGATGTAAATGCTCCAGATGCCATGGGATTGGTTGTCATGGAGCGGTTGTTTCATTAAGTAGCAGGCTTCGCAGCGGTCGATTCAAGACCAGCGCGGGAAACAAGGAGACATTATGGCACAGTTGCTGATGCCCCAGGCGACCGCCGTCTGGATGGTTGACAACACCACGCTGACCTTCAAGCAGATTGGCGATTTTTGCGAAATGCACGAACTGGAGATCCAGGGCGTTGCTGACGGTGAGGTCGCGACCAACATCGTCGGCCAGGATCCGGTTCTGTCGGGCCAGATCGATCAGGATGAGCTTGAGCGTTGCATCAAGGATCCCCGCGCGACCCTGCAACTTCGCAAACGCGCTGACCTGCCCAAGGTCAAGCAGAGCAAGGCCCGCTACACGCCGGTGTCGAAGCGCCAGGACAAACCCGATGCGATTGAATTCCTGCTGAAGCGTTTCCCTCAGCTTGCCGATCCCCAGATCGTTCGTCTGATCGGTACGACCAAACAGACCATCAATCAGGTCCGTGACGGAACCCATCGCAATTCCGAGGAGCTCGAGCAGAAGGATCCCGTCCTGCTCGGCCTGTGCTCAGCCAAGGATCTCAATGCCGAGATCGAAAAGGCCAATGCCAAGGCTGCGACCCTCGAAAAGAATCTCG
>JABIUG010000115.1 GCA_018700655.1 Rhodospirillaceae bacterium
CCCTGTCCCTGCGTCCAGGCGACACGACCGTGCTGCAGGAAAACATGGTGATCCACATTATCCCGGGCATCTGGATGGATGACTGGGGCATTGAGATCAGCGATTGCATCCTGGTGACGCCGAGTGGCGGCGAAGCCTTCTGCAAGTACCCGCGCAAGCTGGTGGTGAAGGACTGATGACCGGAGAAGACTCCATGACCGACAGCAAGATCAGCGCGAATGTGGATTACGAAGCCGATGGCAAGCAGGTCGGTTGGCTCACCATTCCCCATAGCCGCAACGAGTCCGGCTGGGGCGCAATGCACATGCCGATATCGGTCATCAAGAACGGGTCGGGCCCGACGGTGCTTTTCACCGGTGGCAACCATGGCGACGAATACGAGGGCCAGATCGCGTTGATGAAGCTGGTCCGCGGGCTTGATCCGGCCGAAGTGCAGGGGCGCATCATCGTGATCCCGCATCTCAACTATCCCGCCATGCGGGCCAATGCGC
Organism: Rhodospirillaceae bacterium; assembly: GCA_018700655.1. GTDB lineage: Bacteria > Pseudomonadota > Alphaproteobacteria > SP197 > SP197 > SP197. The sequence continues at coordinate 492 of JABIUG010000115.1, forward strand.
GGCTGTCGCCGATCGATGGCGGCAACATGAACCGCGTCTTCCCGGGCAAACGCGACGGCACGATTACCGAGATGATCGCCCATTATGTCTCGACCGCGATCCTTCCCTGTGTCGATGCCGCGCTCGATCTTCATTCCGGCGGCCGCAGCATGTTGTTTGAACCGGCCGCGATCATGCACCGCTTTGATGATGCCGCGATGTTTGACAAAACCATGGCCGCGACACGAGCCTTTGGTGCGCCGGTCAGCTTGGTGCTGACCGAACTCGATGCTGCGGGCATGCTCGATTCCACGGTCGAGGATGCGGGCAAACTTTTCCTATCGACCGAGCTTGGCGGTGGCCAGTTCACCTCGCCGCGCACGGTCGAGATCGCCGATACCGGCGTGCGCAACGTGTTGAAGTATCTCGATGTGCTCGAGGGCGATCCCGTCGAGCGTCCGACGCGGATCATGGACACGCCCGATGGCGCTTATGTCACCGCCCGTGACCACGGCATTCTCGAACCCCTGCTCGACGTCGGAACCGAGGTGAAGGCCGGCGATGCCGTCGCCTGCATCCACGATTTCGACAACCCGGAACGCGATCCCGTGGTCTACCGCTCAAACCTCGACGGCATGCTGCTGGTCCGCCACCTGCCGGGCCTGATCACCCGGGGCGATTGTCTGGCCGTGGTGGCGAGCGATCTGGAACTGTAGGCGTTTGCCGGGACACCCGCCTGGTTCCCGTTACCATTCCATCTCAACAGCCGTCATCGCCCCACTTGATGGGGCGATCCATGCCGGAGCACCAGCGACAAACACTGCCGGGGGCGTGCCCTGCGGGCAACGGGATGGATGGCCCGGTCAAGCCGGGCCATGACGGAGATAGAGGGTCGTGAGATGAATTCCCTCGCTTATCAGCTCCCGCCATCGAAGACGTAACTGTCCATGTCGAAGCGGGGCTGGCCGGTGACGCCGGTCAGGCCGCCGTCGCACACGAGCGTGGTGGAGTTGACGAAGCTGGCCTCATCGCTGGCGAGGAAACAGATCGCGGCGGCGCATTCTTCCGGGGTGCCGATCCGGCCCAGCGGATTGGAGCGGTTGTAGGCTGCTGCCTGGTCTGGTGCATCCGCCAGGCTGCCGACCATGCGTTCGGTGCCGATCGGGCCGGGGCAGATCGAATTGGCGCGGATGTTGTAGCGCCCGACTTCCCAGGCCAGGCACTGGGTCATGTTCCAGATCGCCGCCTTGGCCGAATTATAGGGCCCCCAGCCGGGGTCGCCGGCAATACCCGAAATCGAGGACATGTTGACGATCGCGCCGCCGCCCGAGGTCTTCATGCGGGCAACCGCAAGCCGGCAGCAGATGATGGTGGAGAGCACATTGAGCTTCCACATACGTTCCCATTCGGAACTCTCGAGGCTTTCGACCAGTCCGAACATGGAATTGCCCGCGATGTGGAGCGAGACATCGAGCCCGCCGCCGCCAAAGGCATCGACCTTTTCGAAGGCAGCTTCGATCTGGGCTTCGTCTATCACGTCGGTCGGCACGCCGGTGACGTGGTAGCCGGCTTCCAGCAGGGGCTTGATTGCGGCCTCGAGATCGTCGGCCTTCCAGTCGGCGGCGATCACGCTCGCGCCCTCCCTGGCCAGTCGTTGCATGCAGGCCTTGCCGATGCCGTTGGCTGCGCCGCTGACGAAACAGATCTTGTCTTCGAAACGATTCATGGAGAACTCCTGTTGGTCAGGCACGCGCGAGCTTGCGCCCGGCATCGAAGAAGGGAAGAGGGGTAACGGTTGCTTCAATCGAGCCATCGGCGGCTTCGACCGTCAAGGCCGTTCCGTCCTGCCATGCCGGACTGTCGAGCATGGCAAGGGCGATGCTGGCCTCGATCGAAGGCCCCCAAATCGCGCTGCTGACAGTGCCGACCTTGTGGCTATCGTGCAGGATCGCGTCTCCGCCTTTGGCGACGGTGGTGCTATCCAGGGTGAGGCCGGCTATGCGGCGGGTAACACCGTTGTCGCGTTGCGCGATCAGGGCATCGCGGCCGATGAAGTCCCGCTCCCAGTCGATCATGCGCTCCCAGCCGAGTTCGAGCGGCGTTGTCGTCCAGTCGATCTCGGCGCCGATATTCAGGATGGCTGCTTCCATGCGCCGGATGTTCATCGCCTGGCTGCCGCACAGCACCATGCCCTGGGGCTCGCCGATCTCGCGCAGGCCCTGATAAACCTCCAATGCGCGGTCGACCGCAATGTGGAGGTCGTAGCCCAACTCCGCGGTAAAACCGGTGCGGGTGATGACAGTATCAATGCCACAGACCCTGGCTTTGGTCATGCCGAACCAGGGCAGGGTGGAGAGGTCGCGATCGGTCACCGATTGGAGAATGTCGCGCGATTTCGGACCCTGCACGGCACAGAGATGAATCTGGTCGAGGTAGGAACGCACTTCGACATCGAGGCCTACTGCATTGGCCGCCAGCCAGACCTCGGCCGGGCCGGGCCCGCCGACCCACCAAATCTTTTCGTCGCTGAAGCGGGTCACGATGCCGTCTTCGACCAGCCCGCCATGGGGATAGGTGAGGAACGCAAAGAGGCCCTTACCGTCTTTCAGGGCTTTGAGGCGTCGCGGCATGCAGCGCGCAATCAGGGCCATGGCGTCGGGACCGGTGATTTCGACCACTTCCTCACCGGTCACATCCCACAGGCCGGCGTTGCGGCGCATCGCCCAGTATTCCTCCACCGGGTCGGTAAAGACATCGGGTTTCAGGTAGGTGTTGTGAACCTTGAAGTCGCTCGTGAGTTCGCTGATCACCGGCCAGAAGGCGGTGCGTTTGAGGCCGTCTTTCAGCCGGTTGGCCCTAGGCGAAAAGGGCGGGACGTCGATCACGAGGTTGACGTTGGTGCGTTCAAGCATGGCGGCTCTCAGAAGTTGACATAACGGGTAGCGGCATGGGGTTCGAGCAGGCGGGTGTGTTGGGCGATGGCCTCGTCAGAGAGGTCGCGGGCGGGAGGCGCTTCCAACATCAGATTGCCGTCATGGCGTCCGCGCACGATCATCGCCGAGACCGGCGGGCCGTCATGAAAGCGGATGCGCCCCGGCAGATAACGGATGCAGATCCCGACCCTGTCGCGATCGGTCATGTTGGGTCCGGAACCGTGCGCCAGCAGGGCATGGTGCAGCGACATTTCACCGGGCTCGAGCGCGGCGTCGACCTGGGGCCAGTTCGCGACATCGATCCGGGCGGTCTGGCCGTGCGACAGCATGTTGTCGCGGGCATAGGTGTTGTCGTGCTCGACCAGATTGAGCTTGTGGGTGCTGAGGGCAAAGTGCATGCAGCCGTTCCCGGGCGTGGCCTCGGTCAGGGCGACCCATGCGGTGACGATGTCGGGTGGATCGAGATACCAGTAGCCGGCATCCTGATGCCAGGAGATGTGGCGGGTCTCTCCGGCCTCCTTGCGCCAGATATCGGCGCTCATCACCATTTGATTCGGCCCGATGACCTGCTCGACGGCATCCAGTACGGCTGGCGTCCGGACCAGCTCGTTCATCCAGGTAAACAGCAGATAGGATTTGTAGAACCAGGGGTGTTTGACCCCTGCGACATCGGCCTGCGTGACCGCATCAAGGCTGGCCAGAATCTCTGCTGCCCGTTCTTGTGACAAAACACGCAGCGGACCCTTGCAACCGTCTTCGTCGTAGTCGGTACGGGCCAGGTTCGCGGCGTCTGTCATGACATCGAACGCTCGAGATCGGCCGCGATCGCCCGGGCCGTCGCCAACACGGTATCGATGGCGTGGGTGAGCGCCTCGTCTGTCATGCGCTCGGTCGGACCGGCAACGCCGATCCCGGCCATCACGGCCCCTGAACGGGTGCGGATGGGTGCGGCCACACCAACGACACCTTCGCGCCATTCGCCCCGAGTCAACGCGTAACCCTGAGATCGAACGTCACCGATTGCTGCGCGCAATGCTTCGGGTGTCATCATCGTCAGCAGCGTATGGCGCTTGAGATCGTGGCTGGCCGAAAGAAAGGCGGCCTCGTCCAGAAAGGCCAGCATGGCACGACCCGTCGCCGTATGTGCCGCAGGCGCACGTTCCCCGATGCGGATATAGGCCCGCAGGGCGTGGCTGCTGTCGAGTTTGTCGACATAGACCGCGTGGCCGTCGTCGAAGATCGAGAGATGCACAGATTCATCGGTTTTGTCCTGCAGGGCGCGCAGGTGTGGCGCGGCGATCGGGCGGATGTCGAACCGTTCGAACACGCGCATGCCCAGTTCCCAGAGCTTGAGGGTGACCTCATAGGTTCTGTCATCGGGAACCTGGCGCACGAAGTCGAGCTCCGTGAGGGTCGCGAGCAGGCGGTGCGCGTTGCTTTTGGTGATGTCGCAGCTTGACGCGATCTCGCCCAGGGCACGCGGACGACTGTCTCTGGCAAGCATTTCCAGGACGTTGATCGCCTTGACGACGGTCTTTTCCATCCGCGTTACGGCTCCGAACTTAGTGTCGTTCCAAATACCGAAACGATTTTCCGCCTGCAATGGTATTTCCTTTTGATAAACTTGCAAGATCGTTTCGGTATTCGATATAGTTGGTGGGAACAACAGACTCTGGCTTTGCCGCGCCGCGCCGGTGCGTGAGACCGAGCAGCCGCATCAGGAGAGACATTCCCATGGCCAAGTTCTATTTCGACGACGATGCCGACATGACCCTGCTGGACGGCAAGACCGTCGCGATCATCGGCTACGGCAACCAGGGTCGCAGTCAGGCTCTGAACATGAAGGACAACGGCATCAACGTGGTCGTGGGCAACATCGAGGATGAGTATGCCGAGATCGCCCGCGCCGACGGCTGGGATCTCCAGACCATTGAAGACGCTGCCGCTGCAGCCGACGTGCTGATGCTGCTGACGTCCGACGACAGCCAGCCCGAGGTTTATGAGAACTGGGTCAAGAAGAGCCTCAAGAAGGGTGACGTGATGAACTTCGCCCACGGCTTCAACATTCACTACAAGGAGATCGTGCCCGGCCCCGATGTCGACATCGTCATGGTCGCCCCGCGCATGTTGGGCGAGGGCGTGCGTGCGACCTTCCTGGAAGGGCGGGGGTTTCCCAGCCTGATTGCGGTGGCCCAGGATGCCAGCGGCAACGGCATGGCCATGTGCCTGGCGATCTCCAAGGCGATCGGCACGACCAAGATGGGCGTGCTAGATTCAACCTTTGAAGAAGAGGTGGTGATCGATCTCTTCGAAGAACATCAGCCCAGCCTCTATGGCCTGCGCGCGATGTATACGGCGCTGGTGGAAGCGGGCTGTTCCCCCGAAGCCGTCATGCTCGATCTCTATGCCTCGGGCGAAGGTGTGAAGTTTGCTGAATACGGTCGTGATCTCGGTGCCTTCGAGCGCATGAAACGCACCAGTGTCACGGCGCAATACGGCCACCTCGTGTGGTCCAAACAGTATTTCGATGAGGAAAAGACGCTCAACGGCATGCGCGAGATGCTGGCCAACATCAAGGATGGCAGCTTCATTGCCGCGCTCAAGGCCGAGAAGGCCAAAAACGCCAAGGACATCGATCAGACCTGGAAAGAGAACAACGACCATGAACTGGTGAAGAAGGAGCACGAGCTCTACCAGCTTCTGGGTCGTCGCCCCAAGGACGCACCCGCTCCGGGCGACGACTGAGGCAAATCCGATGCAACCCTCACCCTCCCGCCGCTTCGCGGTGGGTCCCACCCTCTCCCGCAAGTGGGCGAGGGCCAAAAAGATGTGTTCTCTTGTTCTACCTCTCCCGGGATCGGGAGAGGGCCGGGGTGAGGGTCGAGCAGCGCCATGACCCGTTATCGTCTCGGCATCGATATCGGCGGCACGTTTACCGATCTCCATCTGATTGACGAGGAGACCGGTGCGCTGTTTGCGCTGAAGACGCCTTCGACCCGGCAGGACCCGTCGCTGGCGGTCGCCAACGGGATCGAGGAGCTGCGCAGCCGGCACGGCATCGATCCCGCAGACATTCGTTACTTCGCCCATGGCACGACGCTGGCGGTCAACACGCTGCTGGAGCGCAACGGCGCCAGGGCCGGCGTGCTCATGACCCGGGGTTTCACCGATACGCTGGAACTGCGCCGTCTGCGCCTCAGCAAGGCCAACGATTTCTTCGTGCCCAAGCCGGTCTCGCTGGTGCCGCGCCGTCATGTCCGCCCGATCGATGAGCGCATGCGGGCCGATGGTTCCGTGCACACGCCGATCACGCGCGAGGATGTCGAAGAGCAGGTCCGGGTCCTGGTCGCAGACGGTATCGAAACCCTTGCGGTCTGTTTCCTTCATGCCCATCACAATCCCGAACACGAACGTCTTGCCAAGTCATGGATCGAGGAGCGTTTCCCCGATCTTTATGTCTGCACGTCCTCGGAAGTCTGGCCCCAGCAGCGGGAATACGAACGTTCGCTGATCAGCGTGATCAACGCCTATGTCGGCGGCCGGATGAAGACCTATTTCCACACCCTGGAACAGCGCACCCGTGATCTCGGCATGACCTGCCGGGTGTTTTCGACCAAGTCGAACGGCGGTGTGATGGGTGTCGCTTCGGCAGCCGAACGGCCCGTGGAGACGCTGCTTTCCGGGCCCGCATCCGGCGTCATCGGCGCCCATTATGTCGCACGCCAGATCGGCGACCCCGACATCGTCACCGTCGATATGGGCGGCACCAGTGTCGACGTCTCGATCCTGCAGAACGAGATCCGTTACGCCACGGAAAACACGGTCGGCGATTTCCCGGTCATCATGCCGGCGGTCGATGTCTCGGCGGTCGGCGCCGGCGGCGGCTCGATCGCCTGGACCGACGCCGAAGGCGTGCTGAAGGTCGGGCCCGAAAGTGCCGGCGCCGTGCCGGGTCCTGCCTGCTACGGCCGTGGTGGCACGCGCCCGACGGTGACCGATGCCTATCTGACAGCCGGCATTGTCGCACCAGACAGCTTCCTGGGCGGTGAGATGAAGCTCGATCGCGAAGCAGCCCATGCGGCGATCGATTCCGTCGCGTCGGTCCTGGGTTTCTCGCGTGCCGAAACGGCTGACGCGATCCTCCAGGTCACCACCGCCAACATCTATGCCGAACTGCTGCCTCAGATGGCGCGGCGCGGCGTTGACACCTCGGGCTTCTCGATGGTGGCCTATGGCGCTGCCGGACCCACCCAGGTCTTCATGCTGGCGCGTGAACTCAACATGCGCCGTGTGTTCGTGCCGCCTTCGCCCGGCATTCTCTGTGCGCTTGGCTGTCTGGTTGCCGATTTCCGCGCCGATTTCGTCCAGAGCATCTGGCGCGAAGCCCGTGATTTCCCTGACGATGAACTCCAGACGATCTACCGGCGTCTGGAAGAGCAGGCACGAAGCTGGCTTGCCGATCAGGATGTCGAGCTCGATCAGGTCTATATCCTGCGCTCGGCTGATCTCTGTTATGTCGGCCAGTCCTATGAGGTGAACGTCCCGTTCCCGGATGTCGCGTCTGGCGAACTTGCTACATCAAAGGTCGTCGACTGGTTCAACGCCCGTTATGGCCAGGTTTATGGCTACACCGATACCGATGCCCCCGCGCGCATGCTGGAAGCCCGCCTGCAGATCGTCGGTGTGACGCCCAAACCCGCCGTGCATCTGGTGACCGGTGCTGAGGATGCACCGTCCGGGCCCAAGGGCACCCGGATGATTCATGAACGGGGCGAGGCGCTTGAAGCCACGGTCTGGCAACGCGGCAGCCTGCGCTCACGTGAGTTCTATGAGGGACCGATGGTGGTCGAGCAGTACGACACCACGGTCTATGTCCCGGCAGGCTTCCGGGTCACCGTGGACGACCATGCCAACCTGATCGGGGAGCGTATCTGATGGTCGACAAGATCCGTCTCGAGATTCTCTCCAACCGGTTCCAGGCGATTGTCGACGAGATGGCCCAGGTCGTCTCGCGCACGGCCCATACCGTGTTCGTCAAGGAAACCCAGGATTACGGCTCCGTGCTGGTCTCGCGCCAGGGCGAGGTCTTTGCCGCGCCGCGCCGTTATGGCGTGCTGATGATGATCGGCATGCCGATGGAAGGCGCGCTGGCCGCGATCGGCGATGACGTGGCCGAGGGCGACATCTTCATCTCCAACGATCCTGACGCCACAAAGGGCATGGCGACCCACCTTAGCGATGTCTACCTGTGGAAACCGGTCTTCATCGACGGCGAACTGCTCTGCTGGAGCTGGACCTTCATCCATGTCTCCGACATCGGCGGTCGGGTGCCGGGCTCGATCGCGCCGTCATCCACGGAAGTTTATCAGGAAGGCCTGCGGATCACGCCGCAGAAGCTTTACAGCGCAGGCGCGCTCAAAAAACCCCTGCTCGACATGATCAAGGCGAACTGCCGCACGCCGGGCCAGAACTGGGGCGACATGAAAGCCTGCCTCGCCGGGCTCGCCACGGCAGAAAACCGGGTCCGCGAGCTGGTCGGCCAGTATGATTTCGCGACCATCGATGCCACCGTCGACCAGGTGCTCGACTATGCCGAGACCCAGGCCCGGCGGGTGATCGATCATGTGCCCGACGGCACCTACCGCCACACCGACTACATCGAAGCCGACATGGTCGGTCTCGGCCTCGTGCGCATCCACGTCGCGATGACGATCAGCGGCGGCGAGATGATGCTCGATTTCACTGGAACCGCGCCCCAGGTCCGCGCCGCCCTCAACATCCCGACCTATGGCCATCATGGCCACTGGATGCTGATCACCGGCCTGGTCAACTGGATCTGCACCCAGGAGCCGGGCATCGCCTACAACGCCGGGCTCGTGCGCCCGATGAAGGTGACGATTCCCAAGGGCACGATCCTCAACCCCGAGCCCGGTGCCGCCTATGGCGCGCGTTACGCCACCAGCCACAAGGTCTGTGATGTCACGGTTTGTGCACTGGCCCAGGCCGTGCCGATGGAGCTGCCGGCGACCGATTCCGGCCAGGGTTCGATCCTGCTGGTCTCGGTCCCCGATTTCGAGAGCGGTGGGCACAAGGTCTCGGTCATCCAGCCGATTGTCGGCGGTGCCGGCGGCCGCCCCGCCGATGACGGGGTCGACGGCACCATGGTTATCCTGAATTTCCTCAAGAACATCCCGACCGAAATCTTCGAGAACGAGATGCCGGAAATTCTCATCCGCCACTATGGCCTGCGGGATGATTCCGGCGGCCCGGGAAAGTTCCGTGGCGGCACCGGCATCGAGATCGAGTTCGAAACCTCCTCGCCCTACACCTCGATCACCTCGCGCTCGATGGAACGTTACATCTTCGGCCCGCCCGGTCGGCTGGGCGGCCACATGGGTGCTACCGGCTACACCACGCTCCATCCCGGCACCGACCGTGAGCAGGACCTCGGCAAGATCGACGTTCTGGAGATGGATCCCGGCGACGCCCTGCGCATCGGCACCCAGGGCGGCGGCGGTTTCGGTGATCCCCTGGAACGCCGTGCCGAAAAGGTCGCCGACGATGTCGCCAACGGTTTTGTCCATCGTGATACCGCGCAGGAACACTATGGCGTGGTGTTGCAGGCCGACGGCACCGTCGACGACGAGGCAACGACGTCACGCCGCGATGAAATCCGCGCATCCCGCGACTGGACCGAACCCCCGCTCTACGGCCTCGGCGAGGCTCGTGAGGCGCACTCGGCGCTCTGGAGTGACGAACTCGAAGACGCTGTCGCCGCCGCAACCGCCGACATGCCCGTCCATCTCCGCCAGTTCCTCCACGCCCGCCTGCTCACGGCCGTCGGCGAACGCCTCGATGCCGGCCAGCAGCTTGCGCCAGTGGATGTCACGGCACTCCTGAACGACCTCCGCGCAACCACCGCTGCCTGACAGCCCACACGGCCCCCCCACACCTGTCATGACCCGGCTCGACCGGGCCATCCATCCCGTCCTGCCGGCAACACGTGCAGGACGATATGGCATCGACACGGTCGGCATGGATCGCCCCATCAAGTGGGGCGATGACGGGTAGGGTAGAACCAGCCCTCCCACTCTCTCAGGTGTCATCTCGGCCTTGAGCCGGGATCCATGCACGGCAGCTTCGGCAGGGATCAGTGTCGGCCAAACGTTCCGAACATACCCCTCGGATTCAAAGGGGGAGGGGAAGCGCTCAAACTGCCTCTAACCTTTCAGCGTTTCCGCCCAGGTGTCGGGCACCTTGTCCAAGGCCGGTGCGTTGTCGGCGTACCAGCCCATCGCTTCAGCGACCGCAGGACGCTCCGCCAGCCTGTCGCGCCAGCCAATCAGGTTTTTCAGGTCGCCCAGCACGGCGAAATCCTGCGTAGCCATGGCCGTCATGGGATAGGCGTTGATGTCGACGATCGTGATCTCCTCGCCGCAGACAAAGGGCCGCTCAGCCAGTTCGCGGTCGAGCTGGCCGAAGGCGTTGCGCATGCGGGTCTCGAACATGGCTGCGGCCGGTTCCGGGTCCGGCAGGTCGGACCAGCGCAGGTAATACTGCGAAGCAAAGGGCGGATAGATGTCGGTCGCCAGGAACAGGTTCCAGTCCTGCGCCAGGGCCAGCGCGCGGGGCCCCTTTGGCAACAGGCGGCCGGATTTCTCCGCCAGGTACCATGCGATCCCAGCCGATTGCGTCAGGGTCAGCGGTTTGCCCTCGAGCCCGTCGCGGTCGGTCATGGCGGGCAGGGTGCCGTTGGGATTGATCGCCAGGAACTCGGGCGTCTTGTGCTCGCCCTTGTAGAGGTCGATGTGGTGCAGCCTGTAGGGCAGGCCCGATTCCAGCAGCGCGATCGAGGCCCGTTGCGCGTTGGTCGTGTAGGACGTGTAGAGGTCGATCATGCTTGGCATTCCATGCCGTGACGTTGCAGGGTTTCAGCGACAACCTTGCACGTGTTCTCGATGGAGGAACAGCCGGCATGACCAACCACAAGACCGTGCTGCTGATGGGCGGCGATGGCATCGGCCCGGAGGTGACCGAACAGGGCGCCAGGGTGCTTTCCTGGTTCGCCGACCGTCGCGGTCTCCCGCTCCATTTCGAGGAAGATCTCTATGGCGGTGCCTGTTTCGACCGACACGGAGTGTTCGTGCGTGACGCAACCGTGATCCATGCTGGTGAGGTCGATGCCGTGCTGTGCGGCGCCTCGGGCGGGCCCAAATGGGATGACCTTCCCCAAGCCCGGCCCAAGGCGGGCATGGACGGCCTCACGCGCATGCGCCGCGAGCTGGATCTCTTTGCCAACATCCGTCCGTCGCGTTGCCTGCCCGCGCTCGAAAACGCGTCGACCCTGAAGGCGGAAGTGATCCGTGGTGTCGATCTTATCGTCCTGCGCGAACTCACCAGTGGCATCTACTATGGCGAGCCGCGCGGCATCGAAGAGCTTCCCGACGGGCGGCGGCGCGGCGTCGATACCCAGATCTACAGCTCCGATGAAATCGAACGGGTCGTGCGCCAGGCGTTCGAACTGGCGCGTGACCGGCGCGGCATTGTGCACTCGGTCGAGAAATCGAACGTGATGGAAACCGGCATCCTGTGGCGCGAGGTCGCCTCGCAGGTGCACGCCGACGAATTCCCCGATCTCACGCTGCACCACATGCTGACCGACAACTGCGCCATGCAGCTTGTCCGTGATCCCCGCCAGTTCGATGTGATCGTGACCGATAACCTGTTCGGCGATCTCCTGTCGGACGCCTCGGCCATGCTGATGGGTTCGCTCGGCATGTTGCCCTCGGCCTCGCTCGGGCCTGCGCGCGGGGACGGCCGCCGCGCCGCCCTTTATGAGCCGGTCCACGGCAGTGCGCCCGATATTGCAAGCCAGGGCCTGGCCAATCCCCTGGCCTCGATCCTGTCGGTCGCGATGATGCTGCGCTTGAGCCTTGATGCGCCCGAAGAGGCGGCGATGCTGGAACGGGCGGTCGAGGCGGCACTCGATGGCGGTGCGCGTACGTCTGATCTCGCAGCGCCGGGAGAGAGCACGGTCTCAACGCCCGGCATGGGCGATGCCGTGATCGCGGCCCTGGAGGACCTGATCTAGGCTCAGGACTCATGGGTCACAACCAACAGGCTACGGTTGCCGCAATACAGTTTGCGGACATGCAGGTGTGTGGGCATCGGTCGTATCTGGTTGCGACTCGTCGCCAGTGCGTGAGCCTGCCAAAGACATTCTCGATCTTGTGACGTTGGCGGTAGAAGACTTTGCCGTAAGTGTGTTGGACCTTTCGGTTTGACCGGGGCGGACCTGACGGGCGTGATTCTCTGTGGCACGACCTTGCCCGGCGGCCCCATACCAAGCTGCAACGGTGGGATGTGACGATAACGCCAGTGGAGTCTTGATCTCCGACAGCGACATCTGAGCTGCGCAAGCGGGCGCGTCCGAGGGATGGGAGCGGCCGACTGGAGTAAACCAGCCGACCCGCGCCGGGATTGCCTGAAGGCTAGTCGCAGCCCCCAATTGACCCTTCGGCACATACCCGTCCGTCTGTCCAAATCGCAACGTCCAGGTTCACGTTGGTCAGGTTCGCGCCGCTAACGGTTGCGGCGGTCAGGTCCGCGCCAGTCAGGCTCGCGCCACTCAGGTTCGCGCCGGTCAGATCCCAGAATGAATAATCGCACTGAAACCAATCAACGCCGGGGCCTGCATGGTCACTGCAAGCTGCCCTGGCTTGCGATGTCGCCGTCAGCAATAGCGCCAGTGCGGCGGCAAGAAAGGCGGTGCGGCCAAAGATCGTCTTGAAGGTCATGGAACAGGGTCTCCTCCGGGTGTTGCTTGTCTGGAGCGTCATTCTGACGACCTGCAACCCCTTATCAACCGAATTTGCGCCGATGGTGTGTTCGGGCAGGGCAGTTCTCTGGGCTTCGAGCCACCTGCTCCTGCAGCCATTCTGCCGCACCCTGCAGGTCTACCCTGCGCTCCGGTCAGCCCAGCAGGGCAACCATCACCGACGGACCCGGACCTGGACGGTGGACCACATCCCCGGATCAGGTCACAGGTGCTTTAACGAGTCCTGAGCCTGGATCCCGAACCCTCTTTGGGAACGCAGGGCACAGCGATTGCCGTCGGGGTCAAAGAACTCCGCGGTCGTGCCCCAATCATATTCGAACACCTCCACGGCGATGGCCCGGCTGCGCAGGGTCGTCGCTGATGCTTCCACGTCCTCCACATTGAAGCGGAACTTCGTGGGATTGCTCTCGACGTCTTTGACCCCGTTCGCCGCATTGCCACCGGTTTCCACCACCAGATAGGCCCCATCCAGATCGAACACCGTGATCTCGTCGTCAGCCGGGTTGATTTCCTCGGCGACACGAAGGCCCACGGCGTCCCGGTAGAAGGCAACACAGTCCCTGAAGTTCTCGGTGTTGAGGATGATGCCGTGTCTCTTGATGTTCATCACAACGTTCCTTCATCGCGATCGCAAGCCAGCCGCTAGGCGGCCCACCAGGCCAGCAGTGCAAAGGGGATGAAGCCGGCAAAGACCCAGAAGCTGATGGTCTGCAGGGTTGGGATCGGCGCGTCCTCGGCAAATCCCAGGCTGTTGGCGATCACGCCGCACAGCGCAGCACCCAGCGCATAGCCGAACATCTGGATGGTCGGGATCGCTGCAGAGGTGCGTTCGCGGTCGGCCGATGGCGCAGATTCCGTCACCCGGCGGATGACCAGGCCCCACATCTGCCCGAAGCCCAGGCCCAGCATCAGGACAAATGGCATGATCGGCCAGATCTCGCCATTGGGCATGGTGAACGCCAGGCCAACCAGGCCGATCAGACAGACCAGCGGTCCCGTCCGGATCAGCCAGCGTTCGGTGCCCAGCCCGACATTGGCGATGGCGATGGCAGCACCGCCCCAGGCGACGGATTCGGCAGCGACGATGTAGCCGGATTCCAGCGGCGAGACGCCGAATATGCGTTCCAGGAAGAAAGGGCCATAGGTGAAGAACGAAATGGTCGCAGTCGCCAGCAGGAAGGCCATCAGCAGGCCTGCGCCATGGATCGTCGCGGGCGAAAAGGGTGAGGGCGGCAACATCCTGCCTTCGCCTGCGTGTTTGTCGCGCCACAGGAACAGCCCGAACAGCACGAACGCTGCGGCGATCATGACCGGTGCCGCAATCGGATTGGGATCGGCGCCCGCAGCGGAAACCAGCAGGATGCCGCCGGCGAGGAGAAGCAGGCGCAGCAGCGGGATACCGCTATCGGCGTCGGGTTCATCGTCGCGCCGGCCATGGGGAACCGCGACCACGACCAGAACCACGAACAGTGCGGCCTGCAGGGCGAATGCCCAATAGGCGCCGCGCCACATGTCGTAGCTGGCAAAGAGGCCACCGACCAGCGGGCCGCAGAACGCCAACATGCTCCAGACGGCAGAGGTCAGCGCGACCAGCTTGGGCATCATGGCATTGGGGAACAGGCGGTCGAGCGCGACATAAACCAGCGCCACCTGCCCGCCGCCGCCCGCACCCTGGATGAAACGGCCGACCAGCATGACCGCCATGTCGGGCGCGACGGCAGAGATGGCGCAGCCGACACCAAAGAAAACGCCGGCCACGATGAAGGCGAAACGCAGGCCGAGCTTGAGCGTGATCAGCCCCGTGGTTGCACCGATAAGGATCGAAGCCAGCATGTAGAGCGAATAGGTCCAGGCGACATAGGCATCGCCACCGATCTCAACCACCGCACTGGGCAGGGTGGTGACCACCAGCAGGCTGTCGGCGGCGTGGAGCCAGATACCCAGGGTCAGCGCGATCACGAGCGGCGCGCGGCCGCCCCGGAACAGGTCGGCCCAGCCGATACCGGGTTGTGTGATGTCGCTCATGGTGCCCCTTCCATGGCGGTAAATAGAAAGTAAATACTTTCTTAAGTCAAGTAGGCTTTCAGGCCTCAGGTCAGGGCGCCATGGGGCAGGTTCATGAACGCGCCTTCGCGGCCCTGCTGCTGGGCGAGCATGCGCAGGGTCGAATAGAACTCATCGAGCTCGACATTGCAGGTCCGCATGTAACGTTCGCCATCGGGGGCAAACTCCGTACGGCCATGCAGCACACGCTGGTTGTTGAAGAACAGCGCCTCACCGCTGCCGACCGGGACCACGACCTGGTTGGCCTCGTCGAACAGCATTGCTTCGAGCTTGCGCAAGGCACGCAGCATCGGCCGGACGAGTTCGCTGTCGGCATCGATCGGCCCGGCACCGCGATCGTTGAGCCGGATGCCGGCGACCTCGCGTTCTTCATCCAGGCTGAAGACCGGCGCGCGCATGCGGAAATCCCGGCCGGTTTTCAGCAAACGCCGGTAATGGGTCAGCGGCACGGTCGAGAGCAGTTTGAACGCTTCCGGGTCCTGTTCGCGCATTTCGTCGCCCAGGCGGAAACCGTCGGTCATGGTCGATGCGCCGCCTGTGCTGGCGGCACGCACGAAATGGAAGCAGGTGATCGAAGGCGGTGCCTGCCGGTAGGGTTCGTCGCAATGGGGATCGAGTTTGACGTTGAGATCGCCGTAAACCAGCGCATCGGGCTGATAGGTGAAGTCATAGACGCTGCCGTAATTGGTCACACGCAACGGTCCTGCCAGGGCGGCAATCTCTGCGGTTACCTCGGGGTCGTCGGGCACGTTGCGCAGCAGGACAAAACCGTAATCGCGCAATGCCTCCAGCATGGTCAGGCGGGCATCGTCATCGGTCTTGCAGACAGCATAGTCGGCTTCTGGAACCCGGCCTTCGATTTCGCGGCCCCACAGGGTCGGCGTCCAGCGTCTGCGCCTGCGTTCAGCAGGGCTGTTGCAGGTCGAGCGCAGCCAGTCGGCGTCGAACCTCCCGCTGTGACCATCGCTCGACCAGACAACGTCGACGCCGCCATCGCCGTTGAGGCCGGCTTCTGAAAGCGCGATATCGTCGGGAATCTCCGTCAGGCGCAGGGGGCGGATGCCGCTTTCATAGGTGCCGCACGCATCGCAGCGGCAGGTATGACGCAGCCACACCGCATCAAACCTGCTCTGGTGACCGTCGGCCCAGGCGACATCGAGATGATCGCTGCGATTGTCGACGTGATTGATGGTGAACCGGGGACTGGTCGCGACGATACCCATGGCGGAATGCTCCTGGCGGATCGGCAAAAGCCTGGATCGTTTGTCCTGACCTGTAAACAGACTTTTCCTGCCGGTTTGGCTTAGTCAGGTTCATCAATCAGCCAGACAGCACGGTTGTCACAGGCTGTGATGAGGATTGGGCTTGGTCCCAGGTGTTGTTATGCTGTCTGTGTGGCTGCCGATGGAGAGACATATGGCCGTGACCGCCCTTGATGACCGTTCCGTACCGCAAGGCATGGCGCAAGCCGAATGGCAGGCCCGCTGTGACCTCGCGGCCTGTTACCAGCTTGTCGATCTCTACGGCTGGTCCGACCTCTCGGGCACCCACATCTCGGCCCGCATTCCAGGCAGCGAGCATTTCCTGATCAACCCCTATGGACTGCTTTTCGACCAGATCACCGCCAGCAATCTGGTGAAGGTCGATCAGGAGGGTAACGTCGTCGGCGACAGCGACTTTCCGGTCAATCCGGCCGGGTTCCTGATCCATAGCTGCATCCATCACGCCCGCCCGGATGTCCATTGCGTGCTCCACACCCACACCCGCGCGGGCAATGCGGTCGCGATGCAACGCGATGGCCTGCTGCCGCTCAACCAGAAGGCCCTGATCATCCTGGGCTGGGTTGCCTATCACGACTACGAAGGCGTCGTGCTCGATGCATCCGAGCAGGAAAGCCTGGTGCGTGATCTCGGCGACAACAAGATCCTGATCATGCGCAATCACGGCCTGATGACCTGCGGCGACAGCGTCGCTGCTGCCTTTGTCTGGATGCACCGGGCCGAAGCCGCCTGCCGCTATCAGGTCGATGGTCTCGCCGGTGGGGTGCCGCTCCATTACCTCAGTGAAGCGGTGCAACAAAAGACGATCGAACAGGGCCGGCGTATTTTTGCACCCAATGGCCATGCCCGCAGCGGCATGGAATGGCCCAGCCTGCTCACCCAGCTCGAACGCGAACGCGGTACGAGTTACCGGAGCTGACGCTTTGCTTTCGCAGCAGTGCACCGGAGGGATGTCGCGATCCGTGCCACCGTCCTCTCCCTCCCGTCATCGCCCGGCTTGACCGGGCGATCCATCTCCCGCCGGTACGGACCTGCAGGGTCCGGGATGGATGCCCCCATCAAGTGGGGGCATGACGGCTGTATGTGTGGATGGGACGAGAGAAACAGCCGCCTTTAGTGATTGCGCTCGGCGGCGAGAGCAAAGCGACTGCGACGGCGCGCCAACGGCGCGAAAGCCAAGCGTGCGGAGCACGCGCCCGGCGCCTGAGGGAACAAACAAGAACAGCGAACGACGTCGCCTGAGGCAAAACAAACAAATCCTCACCCTGCAGTCAGTCCGCCATCAATCACGAACTCCGCGCCGGTTACGAAGCGGCTTTCGTCGCCTGAGAGATAAACAATCATGTCGGCGACGTCGGTCGCTTCGCCCATATGGCCCAGCGGGATCTGGGCTTCCAGCTTGCCCACCGTGCTGGCGGGGTCGCGGCTGCGTTCGATCATGGCTTCGACCATCGGTGTGAGGATGAAGGCCGGGTGCACGGAATTGCAGCGGATGTTGTAGCCCTTGCGTGCGCAATGAAGCGCGACCGATTTGGTCAGCAGGCGCACCGCACCCTTGCTCGCGTTGTAGGCGGTCATGTTGTGGCCACCGATCAGGCCCGAGACCGAGGAGAGGTTGACGATCGCGCCGCCACCGGTCTCCTTCATCGCGATGACGCCGTGCTTGCAGCCCAGGAAGGTGCCGTCGGCATTGATCGCCATGACCCGGTGCCAGTCTTCCAGGGTGGTGTCCTCGATGTTGGTGGCCTTGCCGGTGCCGGCGCTGTTGACCAGGATATTGATGCTGCCGAGCTGATCGACGGCCTGGCCCACGACATCGATCCAGGACTGCTCATCGGTGATGTCGTGGTGCAGTGTGATGACGGCATCGCCCAGGGGCGCGGCTGCTGCAGCCAGCCCCTCGGCGTTGATATCGGTCATGGCGACCCTGGCACCTTCTTCGACGAACCGTTCCGTGGTGCGCCGGCCGATCCCCGATGCCGCGCCGGTCACCAGTGCCGTTTTGCCCTGCAGTCGTCCCATGACCTTTCCCCGCCTGTACCTTGTCGTCATTCTGAACCAGACTTTGTTCTACATCAGGAGGGACCCATCATGGAACGACATCGCAATTGGCCCGACGAGTGCTGGCAGTTCGACTTCGAAGTTCCGATGTCGCTCTCGGACCGCTTCGGCGACATGATCTCGATCGCCGGGAGCGTTGCGCTTGATGCTCACGGCCGGCAGCGCGTACCGGGCGATCTTGCGCAACAGACCGACATGGTTGCACGCGAGGTGCGGCTGATTAGTCTCTGCGCATGTACATGGATCGTCGTCTCTGGGCTTTCACGGCTGGCGTTCGCGGCCGTATTGCACTTTCCGTCTTCATCGGTCTTGCCGCGGCCATTGTCGGCATCGGCCGGCTGGCGCTGCTCGGCTGGCTGATCGCACAGGTCTTCAAGGGCGCGGGACTGCAGGAGCTGATGTGGCCGATCGTGGCGGTCGGCGCGGTGATGGTGCTGCGCGGCGGGCTGGAATACCTGCGGGTCATGGTCGCGCACGAAACCGCGGCCAGGGTCCAGATCACCATTCGCAAGACGATCTATGACAAGGCGGTCGAGCTTGGTCCGGCCTGGTTCGGGCGCGAGCGCACGGGCGACGTGATCCTTTCGGTGGTCGACGGTGTCGAGCAGTTGGAAACCTATTTCGGCGAGTTCCTGCCCACACTGCTGATCGCCTTCCTGACACCCGTCGGGATCTTCTGTTTTGTCGCGTTCCTCGATCTGCCGCTGGCTATCGTGCTGGTCGGCGCGGCCCTGGTTGCCCTTGTTCTGCCGACGCTGTTTCACAGCCTTGATCACAAGGCGAGCCTGGAACGGGCCAAGACCTATGCCGATTTCGGCGCCGAGTTCCTCGATGCCGTGCAGGGCCTGGCCACACTCAAGGCCTTCGGCCAAAGTGCGCCCAAGGCCGCTTCGCTCGCGAAAAGGGCGATGAGCCTCGCCTATGGCACGATGTGGGTGAATGCGACCAATGCACTGGGCCGCGGGATCACCGACGCCGCAATCGCGATCGGCGCGGCTGGCGCGCTGGCGTTTGGTGCATGGCGGGTCGAGGCCGGTGTCATGGATATCGCCACGCTCCTAATCGTCCTGATGATGGGCGTCGAGCTTTTCCGTCCCTTGCGCGAACTGCGCGCCCAGCTCCACGCCGGCATGTTGGGCCAGGCCGCCGCGGAATCGATCTTCCGCGTGCTCGACGCGCTGCCGCTGGTGACCGAGAAACCCGGGATCGGCACGGGCGCGACCACACAGGAGCAGGGGGCTCCCGCGATCATCTTCGACAACGTCACCTTTGCTTATCCCGGAAACGAAGACAGCGCCCACGAGAGCCTGTCGTTTACCGTGAAACCCGGCGAAAGGATCGGTGTCGTCGGGCCATCGGGTGTCGGCAAGTCGTCGATGGTGCGCCTGTTGCTGCGGTTCTACGACCCCCAGGCCGGAGCAGTGCGGATCGGCGGGCGTGACCTGCGTGATATGTCGTTTGACGAACTGCG
>JABIUG010000116.1 GCA_018700655.1 Rhodospirillaceae bacterium
CTTCAGCATGTTGGTGAGTCAGGGGCAGGAGATCGGTGCGACGGCGGCCGACTACATCGATTATGCGTTGGAGCGGCCGACGACACGGGTGATCGGCCTGTTCCTGGAAGCGGTGCGCGATCCCCAGGCCTTTGTCGCCGCGCTGGAGAAAGCGCATGCCCGTGGCGTGCCGGTGGTGATCAACAAGATCGCACGGACCGAACAGAGTGCCGCACTGGCGATGACACATTCTGGTGCGATTGCCGGCAGTGACAGCGCGTTTCGCGCGTTGTGTGACCGGCACGGTGTGCTGCTGTGCGACGAAATCGAAACGATGATGTCGACGCTCCAGATCATGGCGCAGGATCGGCGGCCCGGTCCCGGCGAACTGGGGGCGGCGACCGATTCCGGGGGATTGCGTGAACATCTGATCGACGTTGCCGACGATATGGGTGTGGATTTTGCGCCGTTGACGCAGGAAACCACCAAGGCGTTGCGTGAGACGCTGGCGTTCGGGCTGGAGCCGGTCAATCCGATGGATGCGGCAGGGCCACTCACCGCCGACTTCGTCGAACGGCTCAATGAGGCGGCAAAAATCCTGGCGATCGATCCCAATGTGGCGGTGATGGCCCATGAGTTGTTTATCGACGATCACTTCTGTTTTTGTCCAGAAGCGATTGATTACGTCTGCAAACTGCCCGAGGTGACGGGCAAGCCCCATCTTTTCGTCTCGTCGCTGGGTTCTGCCGACACAGGAGCCACGGCAGAACGGCTGGAGGATGCGGGCATTCCCATGATCAGTGGCACACGGCCCATGCTGGCGGCTGTAAAAAACGCGCTGGCCTGGCGCGACGATCAAGAGCGTAATCGGGATAGTCCTGGTGAGGCCGATGCGGTGGTCGTCGCGCGCTGGCGCGAACGGCTTGCTGCTGGAGCGATGGACGAAACCGAGGCACTTGCCATGCTGGGGGCCTTTGGTGTCCCGGTGGTGCGCTCGGATGTCTGTGAGACCGGCGAGGCGGCCGTGGAGGCCGCTTGCGAAATTGGTTTCCCGGTGGTGCTCAAGACAGCGATGCCGGGGATCGCTCACAAGTCCGATGTCGGGGGCGTGATGGTCAGATTGGCCGACGAGACGGCGTTGGATGAAGCCTATGCCGTGATGTCGGCTGCTCTGGGGCCGCGCGTGGCCGTGGCAGCTATGGTGCCCAAGGGTGTGGAGATTGCGCTGGGCATGGTGCGTGATCCGCAGTACGGGCCGATGGTGATGGTGGGTGCCGGCGGGGTGCTGGTGGAACTGCTGGATGACCGGGCCTTTGCGCTGGCGCCGTTTGGCATCGACGATGCATATCGTTTGCTCGATCGCCTGAAGATCAAACGCCTGCTCGAGGGCATGCGCGGCGCTCCGCCTGCAGACCTGGAGAGCCTGGCACTGGCGATCTCGCGGTTTTCCGTGATGGCGGCGGCGCTGGCCGACGGCATCGCTGAAATGGACATCAATCCGATGATCGCAGGGCCCGATGGCGCCATCGCCGTGGATGCGCTGGTGGTGGCGCAGGACAACTGACCATTCCGCACCTTGGCGTGGCCGGTCGCCATCCCCATACTTGAGGGCATGACTGATTATCTCGTCCAGCCCGATCCCGATGATGCCCGCCTGACCAGGTGGGTGTCGGGGATTGACCATGAAGGCAAGGCGGTCGATGCATCGGTCACGATGGAGCGGCCGCTGACGCTGTTCCTCAATGGTCAAGAGATCGTCACGATGATGACGATCGGGGATCACCCAGACAGCCTGGCGGTCGGTTACCTGCTGAACCAGGGCATGCTGCATCACGACGACATCATCACGGCGATCGACCATGACGACGAGATCGAAACCGTCGTCGTGCGGACAAAACGCCAGACCGACTTTGAGGAAAAGCTGAAGAAAAAGACGCTGACCTCCGGCTGTGCCCAGGGAACCGTGTTTGGCGATCTGATGGACGAGATCGAGGCGATCAGGCTTGACCCGCTAGCGCGGGTGAAGACGTCCTGGCTTTATGCGCTCTCGAAGACGATCAACACCACGCCGAGCCTTTATCTGGAATCCGGCGCCATCCATGGCTGTGTTTTGTGCGAGGGCGACCGGCCGCTGATCTACATGGAAGATGTCGGGCGCCACAACGCGGTCGACAAGATCGCGGGTTACATGGCGCTGAACGGTATAGGACCCCAGAAAAAGCTGTTCTACACGACAGGCCGGTTGACCAGCGAGATGGTGATCAAGACTGCCAGGATGGGAATTCCCATCCTGGTTTCACGGTCCGGCTTCACCGCCTGGGGCGTCGATCTCGCCCGTCAGGTCGGGATGACCCTGATCGGGCGCATGAAAGGAAAGCGTTTTCTTGTGCTCGCGGGCGACGAACGGTTGATTTACGACGCGGTTCTGGCCCATATCGGGGACGAAGATAAACGTCATCAACGCAAGGGGGCAGATGATGACGCCAAGTGATACGGCACAACTGGGCGTGGTCGGCGTCGTGCTGGCAGGCGGGCTTTCACGACGCATGGGCGGCGGCGACAAGGGGCTTCTGGAACTGGACGGTCGACCGATCCTCGATCATGTCCTGGAACGGCTGCGCCCACAGGTGCGCATGATGGTTCTGAACGCCAATGGTGAGCCCGCCCGGTTTGATCGGTGGCGTCTGCCCGTGGCGCCTGATGTTCTGCCCAACAATCCGGGGCCGCTGGTCGGTATCCTCACGGGGCTCGATTGGGTCGTTGCCAATCTGCCGGGGCTGGAATGGATCGTGAGTGTCCCGACCGATGCACCGTTCCTGCCCCATGATCTCGTTGCCCGGATGCTGGCTGCCGTTGAAGAACAGGGTTCCGATATGGCCTGTGCCGTGTCGAACGGACAGCGCCATCCCGTTGTCGGGCTCTGGTCGGTCGCGCACCGGATGGAGTTGCGTTACGCCCTGATCGAGGAAGGTGTGCGCAAGGTCGATGCCTGGACCGGCCGCTACAAGGTCGCCGATGTCGAGTTCTCGACCGACCCGGTCGATCCGTTCTTCAATGCCAACGACGAAAACGATCTGGCCGAGGCACAGAAGTTGGCACAGGGGCACTAGAGCGGATCAAGATGACGTGGACCCATGTTGTGGGTTCAAGCAATCTGTTGAATCAGCGCCACCTCAACAAGCAAGCGCATCTTCACACGTTTCCAGCGGATCGCATGTGATTCGATGCAAACGCGACAGGCCCACCAGGGAGCTGACCACCGAATATGGGTACAGCCGACGATGATCCATCAGCAAACAATAGGGGTGTTGTCTGAGGGAGCCGCGGATATCGTCGAACGGGGTGAAAAGAACAGAGCCTGGGTCCTCTGCCTGCGATCCTGAAACCGCGACAGCAATGACATAGGGAAAAGCAGGAAACGTCGTGCAATGGGAAATCCCGTCCAGGAATGTGTTTGACGTCCAGACCAGGCTCCAATCGTGGGCGCGAACCCACGACCCAGGGAACAAGATGCATTCGCTCATGAATAGATTTCTGACATTCACGGCTTTCGTTCTGGTTATGGCTGCGTCCTCGATGTCGCCGGCTGACCATGACGGTGATCTGGGCGATGTTGTGTTCGAGGAGATCGAACGCATTCTCATCGAAGAATATTTCCGCGGTGAGAACGGTTAATTGCGCAGCGATCTGCCTCCGGGCCTGGCCAAACGGGACGAACTTCCTCCGGGTCTTGCCAAACAGGTTGAGCGCAACGGACACCTGCCTCCAGGACTGGAAAGACATCACCTTCCAGACGATCTGCAGGCGGCACTACCGCCAGCCAAACAGGGGACCGAGAGCGTCATCGTGGGGGACGACATCGTACTTATCGATCCGCTGACAGGAGCAATTCTCGATGTGATCCGCGAAGTACTCAAGGACTGACAAGGGTTGCCACTACAAAGGACAAAAGCCTTAGGTCCCGCAGAGTGAGAACGCCGCCCCGACAACCCTCCCGTGCTATGCCTCGGGTTGTGATTGCCGATTGTTCTGGATCTTGGCATGGAGCGATGAGGTGCGCGGCGAAGACGGTCATCCTGAGGGTTTGTTATCGTATGAAAACCGCGAGGTGCGTGTTCCTCTGGATCGTCCGTCTGGACGGCACGCAGGTCGAGGCCTGATCGTCGAGGCCGAACTGACCCGCACCCAGGGCGCGGCCGCAAATCTCCTGCGTCTGCCAGAAACCGCGCAACCCTTGATTCGCACAGCCCAGGGCTGTGTTCTAAGCTCCCTGGATGGGAGTGCGACGCGCAATACGGTTGATCGCCATGGTGGCAGCCCTGATTGGGCTCCAGGCCTGTTCGATGCCTGCGGTCGACTATGACGACGCCAGCTACGA
>JABIUG010000117.1 GCA_018700655.1 Rhodospirillaceae bacterium
CCCAAGCTGCGCATCGAAGAGAGTGCCGCGCGCCGCCAGGCGCGTATCGACCGGGGCCAGGAGACTATTGTCGGGGTCAACAAGTATCAGGCCGATGATCCCCAGCAGGTCGATGTGCGCGATATTGACAACACCGCCGTGCGCGAGGCCCAGGTCGCGCGCCTGAAGAAGATCCGTGCAAGCCGCGACGAGGCCGCCTGTCAGGCCGCCCTTGCCGCGCTCGCCGAAGGCGCCAGGGGCGATGGCAACCTGCTCGCACTTTCGATCGAGGCGGCGCGGGTACGGGCCACGGTGGGCGAGATTTCCGATGCGATGGAAGGTGTGTTCACCCGTCACCGGGCGGTGACTCGCTCCATCTCGGGCGTCTATGGCGCCGCATGGGAGGGTGACGAGGAGTTCCAGGCGATCCGCGACCGGGTTGCCGCCTTTGCCACCGATCAGGGCCGCCGGCCGCGCATGCTGGTCGTGAAGCTGGGCCAGGACGGCCACGACCGCGGCGCCAAGGTGATCGCGACCGCTTTTGCCGATATCGGTTTCGACGTCGATGTCGGGCCGCTCTTCCAGACCCCGGAAGAAGCCGCTCTCCAGGCGATCGAGAACGATGTCCACATCATCGGCGTCTCGACCCAGGCAGCGGGTCACAAGACGCTGGTACCCCAGTTGCTGGCCGCGTTGGCCCAGCAGGGAGCACACGATATCCACGTTGTCGTAGGTGGCGTTGTCCCGCCCCAGGATTACGCCATACTCAAGGAAGCCGGCGTTTCCGCCGTCTACGGCCCCGGCACCAACATCCCCAAGGCAGCCGCCGAAATTCTGGACCTTGTCCATGACACCCGGCAGGCGGCCTGAGCGCGGCACAGCATGGTCGATATGGACGCCCTGAAATCCGGTGATCGCCGGGCCCTGGCCCGTGCCATCACCCTGATCGAGTCGTCCCGGCCCGAGGATGAAGTCAGGGCAGCCGACCTTCTCGAATCGCTCGGGCCGACCGGGGCGACAAGCTGGCGTCTGGGCATCTCCGGAGCGCCTGGCGTCGGCAAGTCGACCTTCATCGAGGCGTTTGGCCTCCACGCGGTCGAACAGGGCCACAAGGTGGCCGTGCTCGCGGTCGATCCGTCATCGTCCCTGGGCGGTGGATCGATCCTGGGTGACAAAACCCGGATGGAGCGCCTATCGCGTGATCCCCGCGCCTTCATTCGCCCGTCACCTTCCGGCGGTGAACTTGGCGGTGTGGCGCTGCGCACGCGCGATACCATGATGCTGGTCGAAGCTGCCGGCTATGACCTCGTGATTGTCGAGACCGTCGGCGTCGGCCAGTCCGAGACAGCCGTTGCCGCCATGACCGACATGTTCCTGCTGCTGCTGGCGCCCGGCGCCGGGGACAGCCTGCAGGGCGTTAAACGCGGCATCATGGAACTGGCCGATCTGATCCTGGTCAACAAGGCTGATGGTGATCTGGCCGACGCGGCGCGCCATGTCGTTTCCGATCATCGTGCCGCCATGTCGCTGGTGCGCCCGCACGAACCGTTCTGGACGCCCAAGGTCGAAGCCTGTTCGGCCCTTACCGGCCATGGATTGCCCGAGGCCTGGAATGCCGTTGGCGCTTATTTCGAAGCCGCAGGCGATGCGCTCACCGAAAAGCGCCGTTCCCAGGCTGCGGCGGCGCTTTGGGGCGAGGTCGTGCGTCTGGCGACCGCACGCCTGCGCGCCGATCCCGAACGGCAGGCCCTGCTGCACCGGCTCGAGGGCGAACTTTCGGCGGGCGATATCTCGTTGCGCAACGCGGCCCATCGCCTGCTCGACGGAAGTTGAGCGGTGGCGCAAAGCCCCACCGGGCAGCCAGACCATTCTTGTTGGTGCCGATTCGGAGAGATCCTTCGTTCCGCCCCAGGTCGGGCCCAGGGGCTGGGTCGGCATGTGGCTCAATCGGGTTGCCGATTGGGTTGAGGTTGGGCAGATTGTCGAGCGTAGCTACCGGATGATCGCCCCGAAGAGACTGGCAAAGCTGTTGCCGGAGCGACCGGGCAGTTGACCTGGTAGTCGGCCCGGCGTATAGGAACCGCCGGATTTCAGCGGTGCGCCGATGAGGCAGCGCCGCCTATTGTCTATCAAGGAGCATTCCAATGTCGCGCACCTGTGAACTGACGGGCAAGTCCGTCATGGTCGGCAACAACCGCAGCCATGCGGAAAACAAGACCAAGCGCGTTTTTCGCCCGAATCTGGTGCAGGCAAGCCTGTTCTCGGAAGCTCTGGGCCATACCATTCGTCTGCGTATCTCGGCCAATGCCCTGCGCACCGTCGAAAAGCGTGGCGGCATCGATGCCTTCCTGCTGGTTGAACGCGACGCCAAGCTGCCCCAGAGCGGTCTGCGCCTGAAGCGCCGCGTCGAAAAGGCCCTGGAACGCAAGGCAGCCAAGGCAGCCTGATTTCACGTCTACATTCTAGACTGGAGCGTAGCGGCCATGTCTGACCGTCGCATGTCACTTGTGGCGCCTATTCTGGCGATGAGCGTGGTCGTCGTGGCTTCCAACATCCTGGTCAAGTATCCGGTCAATGACTGGCTGACCTGGGGTGCCTTCACCTTTCCATTGGCGTTCCTGATCACCGACCTTTCGAATCGCGCCTTCGGACCCTATCGGGCTGCCAAGGTGGTCGGTGTGGGGTTTGTTGTCGGGATTCTGATGTCTGCCTTTCTGGCCGACTGGATGCCCTTCATGGGCCCGCCGAACGTCTTGTCGGAGATCGCGGTCAACACCGCGATTGCCTCCGGTCTGGCGTTCCTTGCGGGACAGCTGCTCGACATCGCGATTTTCCAGCGCTTGCGCAAGGGTGTCTGGTGGCGTGCGCCATTGGTTTCGTCGGCAGTAGCATCGGCGGCCGATACGGTGATCTTCTTCTATCTCTTCTTTGCCGTCTTTTTCCCCTACTTCGTGCCCGAGGGGTCGAGCTGGTATCAACTCGGTATCGGCGACTACGGGATCAAGGCAGCCATGGCATTGGCGCTGCTTTTTCCCTATCGCCTGCTCATGGGGATCTTCGCGCCTCACCTTTTGTCGAACTCGGTAAAGACCTGAGGCTCGTCGGATCCCGGCAAAAGCCGGGGTCAGACCTCGCCCCACATGGTGGTGGCGTGAACCTTGAGACCCGAGGCTTCAAAAGCCTTGCGCGCCGGCTCGTTGAAACTCCATACCTCCAGGCCGATATCGTCAATGCCGTGGCGTGCCGCGACTTCGCGCACTAGGGCTATCAGGGCGCGTCCGATGCCCTTGCCGTGCATCCGGGGCAGAACCGAAATCGATTCGATCCAGAGCATCGGGCGGTCGATCAGGTAGACCCCTGTGGGATCAAGGCTGGATTTCTCGTAATGGACGGCGCCGACGGCTTGGTCTCCCAGCCAGGCGATCACGATTTCCTTGTGCGCGGCTTCGACCGCATCGGCGAAATGGCGCCGGAAGGCATCGCTCAATTCGGCGGGTGCGAAAAGATCAGGTCGCTCGGCGACATGGATCGCCTGGACTTCACGGAACAGCGGGAAGTAGGCCTCAAGATCGCCCGCAACCGCTGTCCGCAGCGTCAGGGTGGCGTTTTGTCCGCTCACGGGTCCAGGCGGAACTGATAGAGGTAGGTCGCCTGCAACAGCGCGAAATTGTCGTCGGAGATCATGTAGAGGAAGATCTCGCCCTTGGGTCCAATGCGGTGATCCAGACCCTCGAAGTTGTCGATGATCAGGTTCTGCTTGAACAGCACAGTGGGCACGCCATCGAGAGGCGCACCGGAATCGAGCATGGCCGGGGTCAACTCGCGAAGGCGGATGCGCAGGGACATCGGCGCGGCAAACCAGCGTTCCAGGACGATAATCCGTCCATCGGGCAGGGCGGTTGCGTCGGTCACGCTGAAACCGTCGCGCATGATGTATCCGACCCAGCGCCAGGTGAGGTCGTCTTCGAGAATCCAGGCATCGATCGTCGTGCCGGTGCTGGCCGGTTCCTCTGCGATCATTAGCAAGCGGCCATCGGGCAGGAAGGTGATGGTCTCGATTCCGTCATTGCCCGGCAGGCGCGTGATGGTCTCGGGAAGGTCGAGCTCGAGCGGTTCGTGCTCCTGGGCGAGGTCGTCATAGACCCAGACACGGTGGCGGCGCTCGAACGAGACCATGACGCGCCCATCGGGCATGCGCGCCAGGCCTTCGGCATCGCGCTCCTGGGGCTCGAGGATGGTGTCGATCGCTTCGCCGTCGACGCCGATCAGCGGACTCATGGTGACGGTACCGACGCCGGTCAGTCGGCCTGTGCTGTCATGGTTCAGGGGCGCTTCGACCCAGTCGCCGTGGTCGGTGACGGCGAGCATCGAACCGCCATCGCCGGCAATCAACAGGCCTGACAGGCCGCCGAAGAAACGGGCATCGAAATCGAGCTTGTAACCGGCCAGAAAGACGACATTGCCGATTCTGACCTCACCGGGATTGCGCGGGTCGAGATCGACCGGTGTGATGGTCTGTTCGCCGGTGTCACGCATAAAGGTGTTGCAGGCGGCCAGCGTCAGGGCCAGCGCTCCAAGCAGACACAGCCTTGTGAGGGATGCTGACTTCAAGATGGCACCGGGAGTGGATAGCCTGACCGCAGAGAAACCATTCGAAGGATGCTGACCATGTTTGCGCGACGCGAGGTTCTGGGACAACTGATAACGGCGCCCGTGGCGGCCGGTGGCCTAGCTGCGGTTCTGGCCAATCCGGACGCGGCACGCGCTGCAGCATCCTCGCTCGAAACAGTTGAGATTACCACCGGCTCGGGACTTCAGGTTCAGGCGGCCTGGGGTGCGCCGGCACAGGCTCAGGCGCTCAGTGTTCTTCTGGTCCATGAATGGTGGGGCCTCAACGACAGCATCAAGGCGGTTGCCGCCCAGTTTGTCGCTGAAGGTTATGGCGCCCTGGCGGTTGATCTCTATGGCGGCCGTGTCGCTGACAACGGCGATGATGCCCGCAGCTACATGAACGATGTCGAGGACGGCGCGGCGACTGAAATACTGGCTGCCTGGATCGACTGGCTGCGTGCCCGTGAAGACGGTACCGGCGCGGTGGCGACCGTGGGCTGGTGTTTCGGCGGCGGCTGGTCGCTCAATGCCTCCATGGCGCGCCCGGTTGAGGCAACGGTGGTCTATTACGGCAATGTCAGCCGCACGGCGGAAGAACTCGCCGCACTCGAGGGCCCGGTTCTGGGGCATTTCGCGACCCGCGACCAGTGGATCAACGATGCCATGGTCGATGGTTTTACCGGCGCGATGATGGCCGCGCAGAAACCGCTCACGGTCTATTGGTACGAAGCCGACCATGCCTTCGCCAACCCGACCAGCGCTCGTTATGACGAGGACGATGCAGCACTCTCGTGGCAGCGCACCCTGGCGTTTTTGGATGAAACCCTTGCCTGAGCTTGCTCCGCTCTAGATCTCGTCTGCTACGTCGCGCGCGACGTCCTGGCCCGAGAGATGTGCTCCGGCAACGGTCGACCAGAGCGAACGGTGGCACGCCTCACCGGCAAAGAAGATGCGATCGCCGATCGATTGGCGCAAGGTGCCGCGCATGCGATAGGCGCCCGGCTCCGCTGAAGCATAGGAGCCCAGGGTCCAGGGGTTCTGGCCCCATGAAGTCGCCGTGCCCTTGACGAAGCTGCTGTCGATGTCGCTTCCCAACATGTTGCGCAGGGTGGAAAGTGCATAATCGACCCGTGCTTCGATCGGTTGGCGTTCCAGCTCATCAGCCCATGACCCACCGACATCGCAATAAGCGATGCCGTGGCCACCGGCATTGCTCAGCACGCCGAACCCCTTGCCGTCATCGCCAATCTTGAACATCAGGTACCCGTCCTTGCCCATATCGAAGATGTCATGGGAGAACTGCAGGGCGATGTGATCGTAGGTGCCCATGGAGATCGCGCTGAACGATTCCACCTTGTCGGCCGGCAGAGCCGGCACAAAGTCGATGTCGCCGGCCGCCAGCACGCCGGTCGAAACCGTGACGACCACGGCCTTTGCCTGGATTGTACCCTTGGTGGTCTCGACCGAGACGCCGTCGCCGCTCCAGTCGACCTTCGTGGCTTTGGTGTCGAGAGAAACGGGAATGCCCTGGGCCCAGTGGGCGAGCAGGGCGCCAAATCCCTCTTCGCAGAACCAGTCGTCGCCATCGGGCGTGTTCCACCAGTCGGTCGTGGAGAAACCGTCGAGATCCTTGGCCATGGCCCAGGGGCCGATGCCGAAGCCTGCTGTCGCGGCCCAGGGGCCGGTGACCCTCTCGGTCGCCTTGGCTACCGAAATATCTTGGCCGCGGTCGGCGGCGGTGCCGATGGCGTCGTACATGGAGTCCCAGGTGCGCCACAGCGCGTTCTGATCGCTCTCGCTGACTTCCGTGCTGCCGTCAAAGACACGGTACTCGTCACGTGCTTCATAGATCGTGAAGCGGTTGTCGCGGCCATAACGGTTGAACGGGTTGCTGCTGTCGTTGTGGAGCCAATGGGCGCCCACGTCGTAGGGCACACCAAAGGTCGAGGTCTCGGTATAGGCGCGCCCGCCAATGCGGCCCGAACCTTCAATCAACGCGACCGAATGGCCGGCACCCATGAGCGAGCGAGTCGCCGCCAGACCGGCAGCACCGGCGCCGATCACGACCACATCGGGGTTGGTCGGAACCTGGGCAAACAGGGCGGTTGGAGCGACCAGGGTCGCACCAAGACCCGCGAGCAGGGCGCGGCGATTGAAATGGAGATCGTGGCTGGTTCGGGTCATCGGAGCCTCGGTATTTTTTCTACAACGTAGAAATTGTTCTACATTGTAGAGTAGGTTCGGTCAAGCTGGAGGCCACCGTGGCGGCACGCGTCAATCTTACCCGTGAACACATCGTCGAGACGGCATCCCGATTGGTTGATGCCGATCCGGGAACTGACCTTACCATGCGCAGGTTAGCGACCGAGCTTGGCGTCGACCCCATGGCGATCTACCACTATGTCCCCGGCAAAAATGCCCTGATGCATGCGATCGTTGGTCGATTTCTCGGCGACTTTCAGTTACCCGAAGATGAGGGTGGCTGGCAGGCGCAACTCGCAGCGTTGTGCCACGCCTTTCGTGAACTGGCCCATCTTCATCCCGGCGCTTTCCTGATATTCGTGACCAACGAAAAATGGGCCGACAACGAGCTATCCATCCATGAGGCTTTTTTCGGCGTCTTGCGCATTGCTGGCTTTGACGACCGGAAAACGGTGAATGCGTCGCGTCAGCTGTTGGCCTATGTCGAGAGCTTCGCGTGGGGAGAGCTGACCGACTGGCATAGGCCCTATTCGGCCCAGGAACGCCAGGAACTTGATCAGGTCCTGGCCGATGGACGTTACCCCGTCACCAAGAGCCTCGCCGACGTCATGACCAGTACAAATGCTGACACCGAGTTCAGGTTCGGACTGAACATCCTGCTGGCAGGACTTGAAACTGAGCTTGGTCGTACGTGAAAACTTGACGTTGGCAGCTTGCCGTGAGCTACGCCCTGGCGTTCCCGGGGCTGATCAGGCGGCGCGTTTTCCGCGTGCCGATCGTGCCTGCTGTGCCGGCGTTTCTTCATCGAACAGGGATGCAAGTTCAGCCAGGACCGTGCCACCGAGTTGTTCGACATCAACCAGCGTGACCGCGCGGCGATAGTAACGCGTGACGTCGTGGCCAATGCCGATGGCGATCAACTCGACTGGCGAGTAACCTTCGATCCAGCCGATCACATCGCGCAGGTGGCGCTCGAGATAATTGCCGGAGTTGACCGAAAGCGTGGAGTCGTCGACCGGCGCACCGTCGGAGATCACCATCAGGATCTTGCGCTGCTCGGGGCGGCCAATCAGGCGCTCATGGGCCCAGAGCAGGGCCTCACCGTCGATATTTTCCTTCAAGAGGCCTTCACGCAACATCAGCCCCAGGCTCTTTCGTGCACGCCGCCATGGTGCGTCCGCGGCCTTGTAGACGATATGGCGCAGGTCGTTCAGTCGTCCGGGATTGGAAGGTTTGCTTTCCGACAGCCACTTTTCGCGGCTGCGGCCACCCTTCCAGGTCCGTGTCGTGAAACCCAGAATCTCGACCTTCACGCCGCAGCGTTCCAGGGTCTGGGCCAGGATGTCGGCGCTCATTGCGGCAATGCCGATCGGTCGGCCACGCATCGATCCTGAATTGTCGATCAGGAGGGAAACCACCGTGTCGCGGAATTCGGTTTCATGCTCGATCTTGAACGAAAGCGGGACGAGCGGATCGATCACGATCCGTGAGAGCCTGGCCGAGTCGAGCAGGCCTTCTTCCAGATCGAACTCCCAGGCGCGATTCTGCTGGGCCATCAATTTTCGCTGCAACCGGTTGGCCAGCTTCGATGTCACACCCTTGAGATGGGCGATCTGCTGGTCGAGTTGCGCGCGCAAGCGGGTCAGTTCCTCAGGGTCGCAAAGATCCTGGGCATCGACCACTTCGTCGAATTCCTGGGTATAGGCCTTGTAGGTCGGCTCGCGACGGTTGCCGTACATGTCTTCGGGACGGCGCATCTGACCAGACGGGTCGGTGTCATCGGCGCCGGAGGGTACCATCTGGTCGTCGTCGGATTCGTCGGAATCTGCAGCCATGGCGTCGTCATCAGCAGCCTGTTCGTCGAAGCTGTCGGAGTCGCTTTCGTCCTCGCTGCCGCTTTCGCCGCTTTCGCCTTCTGCTTCGCCTTCGGCCTGATCGGGATCGCTCTGGTCATCGGCGGCGTCCGGATCGGTCTGTTCGGAAGTCTGGTCTGATTCCTCATCGGGCAATTCGAGATGGGAAATCAGATTGCGCAGTGTCTTGGCAAAGGCTTCCTGGTCGTTGATCACCTCGTGCAGGTTCTCAAGGTCGCTGCCGATCTTTTGTTCCAGCCGTGCGCGTGACATGTCGACGGCCTTTTCGGCCGATGGCGGCGGTTTCTCGCCGGTCAGTTTTTCGCGCACGATCAGGCCGATGACATCGGCCAGCGGCGCTTCCTCCTGATCGGCGATGCGATGGAGGCCCTTGTTGCGGCAGCGCTCTTCGAGAACGACAGAGAGATTTTCTGCCACACCTTTCATGCGCACCGCGCCAATACTTTCACAGCGGGCGTCTTCTACCGCGTCATAGATCGCCTTGCCGATTTCGCCGACAGGACGCCGACGGGAATGGGTCTTGGCGTCGTGATGGCGCATTTTTAGCGCCAGCGCGTCAGCTTCGCCCCGGGTCATGGCGATGGTGTGAGGATCGAGATCACGCGGCGGCTGGTTCAGTTGTGCAGTGTGGCCACTGACAGAAGGTTCCTGAACGCCGAAATTGACTTCCAGTTCGTCGTCACGCGACATCGCCCGCATCGTGCCGGCTACGGCACGCTTGAATGGTTCAACGATGTTTTCGTCGCGACTCACGAATCAAACCCTCAAATCAAATTCGTCTGATCCTAGCGTGCTGCCGAACGCATCACCACGGATTCGGGCAGTTCGGTCCCGAAACAGCGTTGATAGAACTCGGCAATCTGCTGGCGTTCCGTTTCGTCGCACTTGTTGAGGAAGGTGACGCGGAAGGCAAAGCCCAGATCGCCGAAGATTTCGGCATTTTCGGCCCAGGTGATCACGGTACGCGGTGACATGACGGTCGAGATATCGCCGGTCATGAAGGCGCCACGGGTAAGATCGGCCACGGCGACCATCTTCTTGATGGTTTCCTTGCCCTTCTTGTTCTCGTAGCCCGGCATCTTCGAGAGCACGATCTTCTCTTCTTCTTCGTGCTCGAGATAGTTCAGCGTCGAGACAACCGACCAACGGTCCATCTGGCCCTGGTTGATCTGCTGCGTGCCGTGATAGAGGCCGGTCGTATCGCCAAGACCAACCGTGTTGGCGGTTGAGAACAGGCGGAACGACTGGTGGGGATGGATCACCTTGTTCTGATCGAGCAGGGTCATCTTGCCCTGAACCTCAAGGATGCGCTGGATCACGAACATCACATCGGGGCGTCCGGCGTCGTATTCATCAAAAGCCAGTGCGATCGGGTGCTGAATCGCCCAAGGCAAAATGCCCTCGCGGTATTCCGTGATCTGCTTGCCGTCGCGCAGAACGATCGCATCCTTGCCTATCAGGTCGATACGACTGATGTGACTGTCGAGGTTGACGCGGATGCACGGCCAGTTGAGGCGCGCGGCGACCTGCTCGATATGGGTCGATTTGCCGGTCCCGTGATAGCCCTGAATCATGACCCGGCGGTTGTGGGCGAAGCCGGCCAGAATGGCGAGCGTCGTCTGCGGATCAAAAACGTAGGAATCGTCAAAGTCGGGCACGTGCTCGGTGCGCTTCGAATAAGCCGGCACCTTCATCGTGGTCTCGACGCCGAAAACCTTTGAGGCGTTGACCGTCGTGTCTGGCTGGCCTTCCGGAAGCAGGCCGATCTCGGTTGGTTCTGTCACCATCTTTTCACGTCTTTTTTGATGTCTATGTATGGGCCGCAGAAATTGACGCTGACCGCCGGAACGTGATGCTCCGACTGCTTCAGGTCGACCGTGAAGCCAGCCTGAACGGCGGCGGATACTGGCACGGGGCCATGGTGGGATACAAGTCGCGAAACCGGCGAGTCTGGCAATTCCTGAAGCGGCGTCGATCCAGAGCAGATCGCGATCCGATCTAGCTGGTCTGGACTTCCTGTTTGGGCGTCGTGGTCAGGCGTCGATAGGCCCAGATGACGTCGCGCAGACGCTCCTCGGCATCCTTGTCACCACCGTTGATATCGGGGTGGCAGGACTTCACCTCTTCCTTGAAGCGCCGCTTGATCTCGGCCTCGGCGGCGCCGGGTTTCAGCTCGAGGATGTCATAGGCACGGCGTTCTTCTTCGAGCGAACCTGCGTCATGGGCAGGGGCACCTGAACTGCTGCGTCCCTGCCTGGCGCCTTCATCGCTGTTCATGAAACCGAACGGGTCGGCGAAATTGTCGTTGATGAAAGCCTCGCGGAAGGCGCGGCTGCGAATCAGTCTCTCGCCCGGCCGCCATGTCGGCCGGTGCCAGGTCAGGTCGGCGTGCTGATAGGCTTCGATCTCGTCCTGGTTCCAGCCTTCGAAATAGTTCCAGGCCTTGTTGAACTCACGCACATGATCGAGGCAGAGATACTGGAATTCCCCTATCTGCTGGCGCGACATCGGCGCGCGGTGCTCCCCGGTCAGCTCGCAGCCGGGCCAGTTGCACAGCCGCGCGGGCGCGTCGCCGGATGCGTCGAGGGTTTGTTGTGAGCGCGAACGTGCCATCTTCGGAGTATGGGAAGGTCACGTGGCCCTTGCAAGGCGGGGCCGGACGAAACACTTAGAGCGGGTCACGTTTTCACGGAAACACTTCGTGGTTCTGTGTGAACGTGTGAATCCACCCTATTTCATAGAGTGAGAGCAAATCCAAGCAGGAGTGATGACGATGCGTGTCGCAACGGCGATCAGGACCAAACTCGAGGCGGCACTGGCACCCGATGATCTTGAAATCATCGATGAGTCGCACCTCCATGCTGGGCATGCCGGAGCCCGGGATGAAGGCGAGAGCCACTTCAGGGTCCGTGTTGTGGCATCAGCCTTCGACGGTCTCAACCGGGTCGCGCGCCAGCGCCTTATCTACAAGGCCCTGGCCGATGAAATGGCGAGCGACATCCATGCTCTGGCGATCGATGCCAAGGCGCCGGGCGAAGTCCCGGCAATCTTGAGCAAGGTCAGGCCAGGTCGTGCTGGCCTGTGAATTTTTCCCGGCTTCGAAGGTTTAGAGGACTATTCGCGGCTCAGGTCTAACCGATCTGGGCCGATCGGGTCCTAACGCGCAGCGCTGGCCGCTTGCGCCTTGGCATGACCGACCGATCCCAGGCGTCCCGGCACGCGGTCGGGCAGGCCGAGCCGTTTGATCGCGCAATACATCATCGCCTGGTTGCTGGTGATGACGGGTTTGCCGGTCGCCGCTTCCAGGTCGTCGATCACTTCGACCGATCGCATGTCGGTGCACGAGAGAACGATCGCCTGCGCCTGGGGATGGTCGGCCTGCTTGCCCAATGTCAGAACCTGATCGGGGGGCAATTCGCTCTGGCCGTAGTTGCCGAGATCCTTGCCGATGTAGGCCGACTGAATGACCTGGCGGCCGGTTTCGCCCAGAAAGGCCGCGGCCTCGCGGTTGAGTTCCTCGGTGTATGGGGAGCAGAAGCCGATGGTTCGGATGTCGAGATCGTCGAGGGCCTCAACGATTGCGCCCGCCGCCGTCAGCGCGGGAACGCCGGCCTGTGCCTCGATCCGCTCGCAGAACTCGCGGTCATAGGCAGGGCTCATCGACAGGGTTGCCGAGGTGCATCCATAGAGAATGATGTCGGGCCGTGCGGCACAAAGGGATTCAAGCACCGTGTCGAGGCCGGCCAGCGCGAACTGTCGCATCTTTTCGGAATCGGGCACTGCGTCGATATCGTAGCCGCCGGCGCGCGCGATGTGGCACGACACACCCACCGGGCGCAGCAGGGCCAGATCAGCTTCGAGATTGGTGTTGGTGAACGGCGTGACGACGCCGATACGGGCGCGCCCGCGTGTCGACAGCGGAGGCATGCTTGAGGCGGTGCTCGCCGTCACGGCCTATTCCGCCGCATCCTCGGTTGCCGGACCGGTATACCAGTCGGGATATTCCATTTTCACCACCGGGCCGTTGCTTGCCCAGGCATGGCAGCCGTCGAGCACCCAGGGTTTACGTTGCGGGTGGTCGTCGATTTCGGTGCCGTCGTCGCGCAGCCGCCGACCATAGACCGCCTGATAGGCGACCGTCGCCATGCGGCCCAGCATTTCACGCAGATGGGTACAGCCGTGGGTGCCGCCCAGAAGAGTGCGAATCTGTTTGTTCCAGCCCGGGCCGATCTGTGCACCGACCAGCTGCTGGTGGTCGGGTTCGATGCGGGTGCAGAAGTTGTAGGGCGTGTGATCCATCTTGGCTTCGACGCTGTGGATCAGGAAATCGGTATCGATCGTCAGGCGCAGCCACATACCGTGGATCGGCTCGCCGGCCTCGATCCGGCCCCGGTCGCGATTCTTGAAGCCATAGGTCTTGATGTCCGTCAGATGCGCGTCGAGGTCAAACAGACCATCTTCACGCTCGTAGGCCTCGCAGATGATCTCGCGTGTGTGGAGCAGCTTGCGCGGCGCTGATTCAGGTAAGGGCATCGTGTTTTCCGGGAGCGATTGTGCGGTGCAGCATATTGCCGCTAGGCCTGACGATGCAAGGCAGCCTTTGCCATCAAGACACCTATTGTCCCGCCATCCACCAGGACAGCGGAACAAGAACCGGCAGAAGCACGAGCATGACCACGGTCGAGAGCACGATGTAGCTGGCGACTTCGCCCGGCGAACGATCGAACTTCACGGAAGCAAGATAGTTGAAGACCGCGCCCGGCATGCAGCACGCAATGGTGACGACGCCGCTTGCCGTGCCTTCAAGATTGAGGAGTTCGCACAACATCACCGCGACCGCGAAGCCCAGAAGCAGGCGCAGAACGACAACGACAAGCGGTCGGGCGAAGGCAACGACCTTCATGCGCGTGAGCGACACGCCCAGCAGGATCAGCATCAGGGGTATGGTCAGCCCACCGATCAGGTCTGATGTGTTGGTTAGCCAGAGCGGCGGGTCGGTGTTGGTCAGGGTGAAGGCGAGCGCGACCGTGATCGCATAGATATGCGGCGTCTTCAGCATCATCATGGGCGAGGGCGAGCCCGACATCAGCCAGAAATGGATCGTGAAAAACAAGACCGACTGGGTCGCGAACATGATCAGGCCAAGTTCGAGGCCGGCGTCACCGAAGGCAAAGAGATTGAGCGGCAGGCCCAGATTCCCCAGGTTGCCGAACACGACCGGCGGCAGATAAACCCCCGACGGCAGGCCGGCGACCTTCAGCAATACCCAACCGGTTGCCAGGAACGAGAGCAACATCAGGACTGCGGCAAACGCCATGACGCCCAGTTCCAGCGCCGGGACCGACAGGGTCGAGAGGGTCGAAAACACCAGGCAGGGCGTGCCGACGTTCAGGATGACCTGGGTCAGGCTCGCAGGATCGGCCGGCTTGCCCCACTTGGCCCAGGCGACGCCGACCAGGATCGCAATCGCGATCGGTGCGAGAACCGGGACAAGTGCACTGATCAGAGCCACGGGTCGTCAGCCGTTGCTGCTGGTGTCATCGCCACCCAGTAGGGTAACGCGCACCTGCGTGATCTGGTTGCGCTGTCGGCCGGTGATCTCGAACCGGAAGCCGTGAAAGACAAATATCTGGCCGATATCAGGGATCTGCTGAGCCTCGTGGATGACCAGGCCTGCGATCGTCGAGGCTTCTTCATCGGGGAGGTTCCAGTCGAACTCGCGGTTGACGTCGCGGATCGTTGCCGAGCCCTCGACCGTGATGATGCCGTCTTCGGCAACCTCGGTTTCTGCGCTTGCCACATCGTGTTCGTCCTCGATCTCGCCGACGATCTCCTCGAGGATGTCTTCCAGCGTTACCAGGCCCATCAGGGTGCCGTATTCGTCGACCACCAGGGCGAAGTGGGCATGGCGTTCGCGGAAAGCCGTGAGCTGCTCCGACAGTGACGTTGTGTC
>JABIUG010000118.1 GCA_018700655.1 Rhodospirillaceae bacterium
GTTCAGCGTGACATAGATCCAGCCGTCGAACAGCTCGCAGCGGATGGCCGGCAGGCGATAGTCCTTCTTGTCGAAGGCGTCGTTGCCTTCCATGTAGGGCGCATTGCGCAGGTTGCCGTTCAGGCCATAGCTCCAGGCGTGATAGGGGCAGGTGATGAAGGGTTTGTTGCCGCGCCCCTCCAGCAGGAGGCTCATGCGGTGGAGGCAGACGTTGGACCAGGCCCGGATGTCGCCATTGCGGTCATGCACGACAAAGATCGGCTGATCTGCGATCTCCATCGTCAGATAATCGCCCGGTTTGGCCAGAGCATCGGCACGGCCGGCGCAGATCCACTCTTTCGAAAAGATGGTCTCTTGCTCAAGCGCGAGAAACTCGGGCGAGGAATAGATGCCCGGCGGGGCGTTACGGCTCTTCTCGAAGGGGCCTTCTGCGTTGGTGCGTAGTTCG
Source organism: Rhodospirillaceae bacterium (assembly GCA_018700655.1). Classification (GTDB taxonomy): domain Bacteria; phylum Pseudomonadota; class Alphaproteobacteria; order SP197; family SP197; genus SP197. The sequence goes on from JABIUG010000118.1 coordinate 449, forward strand.
CTCAAAAGCGTGTCGATGGATGTGTTACTGGTCATCGCTTTCGTTCGATCTCCGAAACAAATCGTGTTCCACAGCGGCGCTTAACGGTCAGCGCGCAGCGCACCAAGCGCTTGGCTTGACAGTACCGGACGGGTCGCCGAAAAGCGATGTCCTTTCGCTGAATCCATGCTTAGGCAGAAACTAAGGAACACCATGGCTCACAGGCTCGAAACGGTTCCCCTGATGTCGCCCGGCCCTGGAACCGAGCGGTTTCTGACGGTCCATCGTTTCGGCCAGATCGGTTCGCGGCCCAAGCTCTACTTTCATGCCGCGCTCCATGCCGATGAATTGCCCGGAACCCTCATTCTAAACCGCATGCTGGGCTGGCTGCGCGATGCCGATGTCGCCGGCGAAATTCAGGGCGAGATCGTGGTTGTGCCCTATGCCAACCCGGTCGGTATCGCCAACCGGATCATGGGCTATCATCTGGGCCGCTACGATCTCGACGGGGATGGCAATTTCAATCGCTGGTATCCCGATCTCGCCAGAAAGGTCGGCGACCGGATCGGCAACGCTCTCGGCAATGACGAAGCACACAACACGGCTGTGATCCGGCAGGCCAGTGTTGAAGCGGTTGAGGAATGGGTCGCCTATGGCGAGGCCAACACGCTGCGCAAGGCCCTGATGGCACTGTCTATCGACTGCGATTTTGTCTTTGACCTGCACTGCCACGGCGAAGCGATCCAGTATGTCTATTTCCCCGAGAACCATTGGGAACGTTACGGCGACCTGGCGGCCGAACTGGTGTGCCGGACCGTCCTGCTTTTCCCGACCGACAGCGGCTCCAATTTCGATATCGCGCCGACCACGATCTGGCATCAGCTCAGGAAACGGTTCCCGGACCGGGCGATTGCCGAGCCACCGTTCACGACAACGCTCGAACTGCGCGGCCAGAACGATGTCGGCGACGATCTTGCTGCCGCCGATGCCCGCGGATTGTGGCGTTTCATGCAGCGTCACGGCATCGTTGCCGGTGACCCCGGCGACCCGCCCGACCTGTTGTGCGTGGCTACGCCCCTGTCGGGCTCGGACAACCTGGTTGCTCCTTGTGCCGGGGTCTTGTCCTACCGGTTCCATCCCGGCGATCACGTTCAGGCAGGAGATGTCGTGGCCGATATCGTCGATCCTGCCGAACTGGATTTCGAAGCGGCGCGCACGCCTGTGAAGAGCAGGGCGTCCGGCGTGCTTTATGGTCGCGCGATGAGCCGTCTGGTCCGGCCCGGGCAGTCCTTTGCCGTGATCTCGGGCCATGAAGAACTGCCTCCCAACGACCTTCCCGTGATCGACTACTGAGGCCGCCGTGACCCATAGAACAGACCAACTCGATCTTCCTGCGGCCAGCCTGGGCACAAGGCGTCGTCTCGTCGTTCATCGCTTCGGCAGCTCCGGCGCGCGGCCAAAGGCCTATCTTCATGCCGCCCTGCATGCCCAGGAACTGCCCGGGATTGTCGTGCTTGAACACCTCGTCGCGCGGCTCGCCGAAGCCGATGCTGCGGGCAAGATCACCGGCGAGATCATCGTCGTGCCGTTCGCTAACCCTATCGGACTTTCCCAGCAGATCATGATGGAAGCCCAGGGGCGTTACGACCTCGATACCAACCGCAACTACAACCGCGGCTTTCCCGATCTCATCGATGAGGTCATTGCTGCTGTTGACGGCAACCTCACCGACGACGGTGAAGCGAACATCGCCCTGATCCGCCGCGCGATCGGTGCGGCGTTGACTACGCGCCATGACGCGCGTGAAGCCGATGTTCTAAAACTTGAACTCCTCAAACTGTCGCATGATGCCGATCTCGTGCTTGATCTGCATTCGGCCTGGGAAGCGCTGCTGCACTTGTTTGTCACCGATCTGAACTGGCCCGATGCGTCCGATCTGGCGCGGCAGATCAACGCCGAGGTCGTGTTGATCGATCGGGGCAACCGCATGATGACCTTCAAGTCGGCCCACGCCCTGTTGTGGAAAGAACTTGCGGCGCGTTTTACCGATCACCCTGTTCCTCCGGGGTGCCTTACCGCCGTGGTCGAACTGCGTGGTCAGCGCGATGTCGACGACCACCTTACCAAACCCGATGCTGACAACCTGTTCCACTGGTTGCAGCGTCGTGGTGTCATTGCCGGCACA
>JABIUG010000119.1 GCA_018700655.1 Rhodospirillaceae bacterium
CATGGCCGAAGGCGAAGACGACGAGCTGGCCTATGCCTATTACGCCGCCAACGAGATCGAAGGGCCCTATGATCGCAAGGCCTGTTCGGCCGCTCATGGCAGCCGTGCCCTGTCGCGTTACCAGCCTGGTCACATCAAGCTGGCGACCAACATGACGATGAAGGCCGTCGGACTGAAACCGCAAAGCCGTCTGGGTTCCTGGTTCGGGCGGGTCGTGTGGCGTCTGTTCGACTGGCGCCGTAGCCGCATGATGAAGCAGGCCGAAGCCATCTGAGTGTCAGTTGGCCTAAAGTCTGGCTAGAAATATTCCGTGAAACTCTCGAAAACGTCGCTGTAGACGTCGCGTTTGAACGCCACAATGGCGTCCAGGATCGTTGCCGGTGTGGCCCATTGCCAGGCGGTGAACTCCGGATGTTCGACACCTAGCGGATCGATCTGACTGTCATCGCCTTCAAAGCGCATGGCATACCAGATCTGACGCTGGCCCCGGTAGCGCCCCTTCCAGGCCTTGCCCAGCAGATGGGGTGGAAGGTCGTAGGCCAGCCAGCCTGGCGTGCGTGCCAGCACCGTGACATCGCAAACACCGGTCTCCTCCTCGAGTTCACGCAAGGCAGCAGCCTCGGGTTCTTCGCCGGGATCAATGCCGCCCTGGGGCATTTGCCAGGCTTCGGGAAACCCTGCACGGGTGCCGGCCAAAACCTTGCGGTCGGCATTGATCAGGACAATGCCGGCACAATCCCGATAAGGGAGTTGCTTTGCATCCATCATCAGGGCGCTGCCGTCACAAATCAGTTGGCAGCGCTGGCCTGTGTCGAGAGACCGCTGATCAGGGCAAGGCCCTGCAGCAGATCGAGGGCGCGGCCGAGTTGGTAGTCCTCAAGCGCTTCTTGGCTGCGAAGGTGAGAATCGACTTCGTGGTCCTCGACCTCAAGGCTGTTGCGCAGATCGGCTTCGCTGGTGAACTCGTCCTCGTCCTCGGCTTCGATCGTGGCTTCTTCGACCACGATATCGGGAACAATACCTGTTGCCTGGATCGAGACGCCTGAGGGCGTGTAATAACGCGCCGTGGTCAGACGCATGGCGCCGTGGCTGGGCAGCGGGATGATCGTCTGGACCGAGCCTTTACCAAAAGACTGTGTGCCCATGATGATCGCACGCTGATGATCCTGCAGGGCACCGGCAACAATCTCGGAAGCCGAGGCCGAACCGCCGTTGATCAGCACGACAACGGGCAGGCCTTCGGCCAGATCGCCTGGCCGCGCATTGAAGCGCTGCGTGCTGTCATCGCGCCGGCCGCGGGTCGAGACAATCTCGCCGGTGTCCAGGAAAACATCCGACACCGCGATTGCCTGGTCGAGCAGGCCGCCGGGGTTGTTCCGCAAATCAACGACCACGCCCTGCAATTCGTCGCCGGCATCGGCAACCATGCCCTCAAGGGCGTCGATCAGGCCGTCTTCGGTCTGCTCGTTGAACGAGGTGATGCGGACATAACCGACCTTGTCTTCCATGCGCCAGCGCACCGATTTGATGGTGATGATGTCGCGCGTGATTGTGATTTCCAGAGCCTCGGTCTCGCCCTCGCGCACAACCGTCAGAACGATGTCGGTGTTGACCGGGCCGCGCATCATTTCGACTGCTTCGCCAAGCGTGAGCCCCAGTACGGGTTCGCCGTCGAGATGGGTGACAAAATCACCGGCCTTGACGCCGGCTCGGTCCGCCGGCGTGTCATCGATCGGCGATACGACCTTGACGTATCCTTCTTCCATGGTGACTTCGATGCCCAGTCCTCCGAACTCGCCGCTGGTCTGGACCTGCATCTCGTCGAAGTTTTCGGGGCTGAGATAACTGGAATGGGGATCCAGCGAAGTCAGCATGCCGCGAATCGCAGCTTCGATCAGCTCTTCGTCGGTAACCTCTTCGACGTATTCGGCGCGCACGCGCTCGAAGACATCACCGAAAAGGTTGAGCTGGCGGTAGGTTTCACTGCTGGCGGCGTCCACCTGGCCTACGCCAGGGGTCATCAGGGCCAGTATCAAGGCTGCCACTAGAACCGATCGTTTCATCCGCCACTCATTTCGCTGTTCCTGGCCGCAATCCACGGCAGGGGGTTGATGGGGTCGCCGTTGCGTCGAAGCTCGACATATAGCACTTGCTGGTCGGCCTGGTTCGACGACATCACACCGATTGGTTCTCCGGCCAGCAACCACTGACCCAGAATCACATCGACACGCGCAAACCCTGCTAACACGCTATGGTATCCTTCACCGTGATCAATGATCAACAAATGCCCGTAATCTTGAAAGGGTCCGGCGTAGGCAACCTGGCCGTCATAGGGCGTCACGACGCGGCTGTCGGGCCCGGCCTGGATGTTGAGACCTGAACTGATGCGGCCATCGGTGAGTTGATCCTGAAAGTTAACGACGACAGCGCCGTCCACAGGCAACGGCAATAGTCCCTTCTGGGTGCTGAACCGAGTCGCCGCCAGGGCGTCCATCGCGGCTGCCATTGCATCGTCGCGCACCGTAGCTTCGCGCTCGGCCTGGGCCTGTAGGCCCGCGATCAGGTCGTTGAGGGATTGTGCCTCGGCGATCAGCGTCGCCTGCTGGGCTGCAAGCTCGGCATCGCTGTCCTGGAAAATGATGAGCAATTCGCGTTTTCGCTCAAGTACGGCGGCGGATTCTGCCGTTTCCAGCCTGATTCGCTCGATCGTGGCGATCCGTTCGCTTTCCTGTTGCTCGGTGTCGTCGCGCAGGGCGGTCAGGGAGCGCACGCTTTCTGCGATCTCGCCGACATGCTGTTCCAGCGCCGGGGTGACGGCTGCCAGCAACATGGCCGTGCGGTGGATGTCGGTCGGCGACGCCGGCATCGCGATCAGCATATCAGCGGGCTGGCGTGCGATTCGCTGAAGCGCGGCGAGCACGACCCCGAAATCAGCAAGTTGCGTGACATACTCAGCCTCGTGCTGTTTCAGCATCGGACGCAGCTCTTCGAGGGTCTCGGTGATCTCCACAAGGCTCTGTTCAAGTTCTCGTGTTTCGTGCTCGCTGGCCAGCATTCTGGCCCGCATGAGGTCAAGTTCATCGGCAATGGCTGCAGCATCCGTGCTCAGCGCTGCGCGTGCCGAGGCCGCTTCGGCCAGGCTTGTTTCGATTTCATCGAGACGTCCGGCGGCTTCATCGCTGTCCTGTGCTGCAGCCGTCGCAATGACGACCACGATGGCCAAGGCGACTGCCAGGTGCGCCAAGGCCTTCAAAGACTGCCCCGGTGCGTGCTGCGGCATGGCTGGATCATTGCTCGCGGGATGACAGCAGCGATTGGCCGGTCATCTCGTCTGGCTGGGGCAGCTTCAACAGGTCCAGCAGGGTTGGGGCCAGGTCGGCCAGGCCACCGGCTCGCAGGGCACGCTCGACCGGTGCGTTTACGATCACCAGTGGCACAGGATTGGTCGTGTGGGCCGTATGGGCTTCACCGGTGATGGGGTCGCGCATCGATTCGATGTTGCCGTGGTCAGCCGTCACAACCAGATAACCCCCGGCGTCGGCAACGGCATCGGCGATGCGGCCCAGACATTGATCGACCGTTTCGACCGCCTTGAGTGCCGCGGCAAAGATGCCGGTGTGACCGACCATGTCGGGGTTGGCGAAGTTGCAGATGACGAGATCGAAGTGGTGGTCCTTGATTGCAGCGACCAGCTTGTCGGTGACCTTGCCTGCCGACATTTCAGGTTGCAGGTCATAGGTTGCTACCCTGGGCGAGGGGACTAGGACGCGTTCCTCACCGGCAAAAACCGTCTCGCCGCCGCCGTTGAAGAAATAGGTCACATGCGCGTATTTCTCGGTCTCGGCGATTCGCAACTGGATCAGGCCGGCATCGGCCACCAGGCTTCCAAGGCTTTTGGAGACGTGTTGCGGCTGGAACAGGCAGGGCAGAAACGGGTCGAGCGC
>JABIUG010000120.1 GCA_018700655.1 Rhodospirillaceae bacterium
CTCGACCCGGAGCGCCTGGCCTTCCTTGCCCGCCCAGATGTGCTTGCGCGTCGGTTGGGCATGGGAGCCCGGCACGAACGCCATGCAGCCGCTCTCGACCGTGACCTCTTCAAGCGCCAGCCAGACCGACAGGGCCCGGCGGTCGGGAATACCGGGCAGCCAATACGCTTCGTCCTGGTGCCAGGGCGTCGCCGTCGCGGTATGGGGCAGCTTGTCCATCAACATCGTCATGTCGAGTTCCATGTCGTCGCCCAGAATGGCGCGCGCGGCATCGAGCGCCTGCGCGGCATAAGGGCCGTCGAGCACTTCGGGAACAAAATCATGAATCTGCATGATCTGGGTAATGCGCTCGACCTCAGGCGTGTCGTTCTCGAAGTCACCGAAATCCATACGCTGGTTTCCGGCCTCGATGTCGCCGACCAACAAAGGCTCGAGCAGTTCCCGCAGCTGCGTGGTTTCACCGGCATCAACAAGGTCATCGACCACCAGCACGCCGTCACGCGCGAACATCGCCGCGTGTCGTTTACCAACCGGACCCTTGGTGCGTTCGAGTTTCACGACCTCATCTCCCCAAGGAGAAGGCTAACCCGGAAAGGATCAGCCCGAAAACGTCTCTTTCCAGCTCGCCGCATGAAGCTGCGTGCGGTCTTCGAACTGCTGCATGGCGGTCGCGATATCGAGATCGAACGAGTCTTCCCGATCTTCACCCAGGGCCGCCAGGCGCATGATGAACCAGTCCGTGATCCCGCTCGGGGGCACTGACTCGAACCGCGGAAAATCAGGATCGCCGCCCTTGCCGCTCAACCAGGCGTTCGGCAGGCCCGGTTCAAGGGCCATGGCGCGCGCAAGGCCCACCATGTCGACTGCCCCGCTTGCCACGGCATCCACGGCCTGTTTCTCGGTCTTGAACCCGCCCGTCGCCATCACCGGTATGGTGGTGACGCCCTTGGCGCGCCGGGCGAACTCCCCAAAATAGGGCCCGGGGTCCGACGTGTCCGACGCAGCTTTCGCGCCGGGGAAATAGGTCCCGCCGCTGATGTCGATCAAATCGATCGACGTCCGGTCGAGAAGACGCACAACCTCCAGCGCATCATCATTGGTCAGACCACCGTCCAGCTTGTCTGTCGAGTTCATCCGGATCCCCACGGGATAGTCCGACCCAACAGCCCGCCGCACGGCATCCACGACCTCGAGCACGATTCGACACCGTCCCTCGACCGAGCCGCCATAGCCATCGCTTCGGTGGTTAAACAGGGGTGACAGGAACTGACTGAGCAGCCAGCCATGCCCGGCATGGACCTGCACGCCGTTGAACCCGGCGTTCTTTGCGTGGACCGCCGTCGCGGCATACTTGGCCGGAAGCTCCTCGATGTCCTCTAGGGACATGCCGCCGCATTGAAGGCCTTCAAGATCCAGCGCGGACGGCCCCTTGGGCGAACTGACCGTCAAATGCGCACGGGCGCCGGCATGGCCGATCTGGGGCCACAGATGAGCGCCCCCGACCTGGGCCCGCCCGACCAGCGACTGCAGCGCCTGCTGTTCACTGTCGGCACGCAGAACCAGATTTCCAGGGTTCTCGGGAAAGCGGGGATCGATTTGGACCTCACCGATCATCGACAGCGCCGTCCCGCCCTGTGCCCATCGTTCATAAAGCCGAAGCTGCGTTTCGGTGGGATTGCCCTCACCGTTGCCCAGGGAATCGGTCATCGGCGCCTTGGCGATCCGGTTCTTCAGAACCGCGCCGCAGGGAAGCTGCAGGGAGCTTCCAAGGTCATGCTCGGTCTTCAAGGTTGCACACTCCTGGGATGGTTCAGTGATTGCAGGTTCTCGAAATCGGGTAACAGCATGGCGCCAAGTCCCGGCAGACTCAATCAGCCCAACGCCAAGCTACCGTCCTTGTCGATCACGGCACGCACGCCGGTGACAAGGGCGGCGCGCTGCTCTGGTGTCGCCAGCAGCATTGGGAAAACCGAGCCATAAAGCCGATTTGCCACCACGATCCCCGTCATGGTGTTGATATCGGGATAACCGATGACGATCGCCGCAGGGCCACAGCCCCGGCGCAGCGTGTCGGCCAGCACGCCCGGCGTACCGCCGGAGCCGCGGATGTTGGAAACCACCAGGCAGGTTCCGGCAATCGATTTACCGTTCTGGGGGTGGCTGCGGTCCTGGATCAGCCCGGTCAGGTAGTCGATGCCGCCCCAGAAGCTGATCGGCGCGTCGAGCACCAGAACCGGCGCGCTCGCCGTTCCTTCGACCAGAGATTTCAGCGCCATCATGGCCGGAAGTCCAGTTCAGGGTCGTTCCAGACCTCGCCGCGAACGGCTGATTCTACGCATTCACGCAGGCTGGCAATCGCCGTCGTCACCGGCAGCTCGCCCGGCGCGTAATAGGCATACTTGCCCGAATTGGTCATCACCCGCCCTTCCAGCCCATGGGCCTGCGGGCGCCAGTAGAGGCAGGTATCGGCGACAGGTGTGGCACCGGCTTTCCGCAGCACGTCGATCCAGCCCTTCGCCCGTGCGCTTTCGAGCACGAAGCGGTTCATCTGGATGTAGAAGGGCAAACCGTCCTTCACCGCGCGGCCATCGACCAGATCCGCCAGCATCCCCACCTCCGACAGGGGCGCATGGGGTGTGCCGATCACGACGGCATCAATCGCACCCTGGGAAAAAGCCGTCATCTCGTTCCTGGCCGCCAAGATGTCAGCAGCAGAGATGTTGCCGGTCCCGACGTCGTTACCGCCGGTCGCTGCCGCAAGCGTGGACGCTTCCGGTATCAGCCCGACGGCATGGAACATCGCGACACCGCCGGCCGAGGCACCGGTGGCGCTAATCCCGCGCAGGTTCTCCGGCGAGGCCCCGGGGTTCACGCCGGTCAGCGCGGGGAGTTCCATCCCGGCCTTGCGGCCCATGGCGTGCCCGATGAGCTGATAGGATAGATCATCGCCCGCAAGCGCATCCGGCAGGGGTGCAACATCCAGGTGCAACGTCGCGCGGCGGCCATCGGCCGTATGCAAACCGACAAACGGCACGCGCCCGGCAAGGGCCGCGGCCATGTCGATGAAGTCGCCGTATTTCAGGGTGCGGGCACCGACCACGCTGTTGAAGTAGGAGACGGCATTGGATTCCGAAACCGCGATCTGGGCGCCCAGGCCCGGCGCACCGGGAAGTTGATAGGGCGCACAGGTCATGGCGAGTTTGCAGCCGACCTGTTTGTGGAGGTCGCGCAGTTCCCTGCTCTGCTGTGTCGCCCAGCGCCCGTAATCGTCGGTTCGCAGCATTGGATTGTCGGGGTCGTCTATCCCTACATTCGTGTAGGTCGGAACCGTCACCTGCGCGCGATTCCCGGCAAGCCAGACCAGCAGGTCGTGGAGCGGCTGCACGGTGGCAAAGGTCGTGTTGACATAGGCCGCTTCGATCGGCTCGAACCGCTCCGCGCCATGCATCGCACCCGCCTTTGTCAGCAGGTCGATCGCAAACTCCAGCACCGGGCCACGGCGGCCATCGGCCATGGCCTGTTCTTCAACGGTGAGCTTCACCGATGTCACCTAATGATAGGGCTGGTCACCCAGCAGCGTGATCCGGTGCATCTTGCGCGGGCTGGTGAAATCCGACGTGGCGATATGCATGGTCGCCCGGTTGTCCCACATGGCGAGATCATAGGGCTTCCAGGTGTGGCGGATCTGGTAGTTGGGATGTTCGGCGAATTCACACAGCATGCGCAGGATGTAGTCGCGCTCGACATAACCCAGCCCGTTGATGTGTTTGGTGAAGGTGCGGTTGACGAACAGGCCCTTGCGCCCGGTCTCTGGGTGGGTGCGCACCACAGGATGGGTCTGGGGCGGCAGCGCAAGGATATCGCTGGCCAGCTTTTCGATACCGCCGGGTCCCTTCAGCACCGTTTCTCCGAACGACATGTAGAAATCGTGGTCGGCGGTCATGTCCTCGATCATGTCGCGCACCCCGGACGAGAGCGCCTCATAGGGTGCATGAAGGCTCGACCACAGCGTGTCGCCGCCGCCACCATGGGGCAGCACCTGGGCGTGCAGGATCGACGCCATGGCGGGTTTCTCGCGGAACGTGACATCGGTGTGCCAGACATCGTTGTAGGGCGCATCGGCACTGCCATCCTGCGCGATCACCGTGACCTCGGGCACCTCAGGTACGACATCGAACACCGGATGGGGCGCCTCGACCTCGCCGAAGCGCCGGGCAAAGGCGAGTTGGCGGGCGGCATCGATCCGCTGGTCGGGCATGAAGATCACAAGATGATCGAGCAGTGCCTGGCGAATATCGGAGACGGTCGCGTCATCGAGTTCGCGGCTAAGGTCGACGCCATGAATTTCGGCACCAAGGGTCGGGTTGAGCGGGCGCACGTCGATGTTGGCATAAGGCATGGCGGGGTTCCCGTGTGCAGGTAGAGCGAGTGGATACCCTGTGCCGGTGCGGCGTCAAGCATGGCCTGTGCCTTACGGCCATTCGCGATCATACTCATTTGCTGGAAACAAGGACGGGGAGACTTCGCCATGGCAAGGGACAAGGAACTGACGGGCCGCGTCGCCTGGATATCAGGCGGTGCTTCCGGCATGGGTCTGGCTTCGGGCATCCGGCTCGCCGAAATGGGCGCGTCGGTGGCGATCGGCTCGCTGACGCAGGAGCTTGCTGCCGGGCGGATCAACGAAAACCAGCGCGCCTTCACCCCTGCCCATGACAGGCTGGAGATCGCCCGAAAGGCGATCGCCGAACATGGCGGCAAGACCTATGCGGCACCACTCGATATTACCGACCCCGCTTCGGTCGAAGAGAACCATGCGGCGATCACCGCAGAACTTGGGCCGGTCGATATCCTGATCAACGCA
>JABIUG010000121.1 GCA_018700655.1 Rhodospirillaceae bacterium
ATGCCGGCATTGTTGACCAGCACATCGACCGGCGTGCCTTCAAGAGATCGGCCCAGCGCCGCGATCTGTTCATGATCGCTGACATCCAGGCGATGCACACTCAGGCGGTCGCAGGCCAGATCGGCAAGCCCGGTGGCTGCGTCCGGGCTGCGCGCACCGGCATGGACGGTCCAGCCGTCTTCCAGATACTGGCGCACGAATTCCAGCCCGATTCCACGGCTGGCTCCTGTAACAACGGCTGTCGGCATGGTTCCCCCCACGTACAAAGGAAAGTTAGAGCAGATACGATCAGCGGGCCAACCAATCGCGGTAACAAACGAGATCATCCAGGCTCTCGGCCTCGACCATGGCGCGCCCGACCGCACGGGTCATGCAATCTGCGGCAAGAGTGCCGATCGCGCCCAGACCTTCGGGGTTGACCGCATCGCCGTCGGTGCCAGTCGCCAGGCAGAAGATCGTGTCACCATCGAACGGCGTGTGGATCGGACGAATTGCCCGCGCCAGGCCGTCATGGGCCATGATCGCAACACGCCTGGCCTGCGCACCATCAAGCGTTGCGTTGGTCGCGATCACGCCAATTGTGGTGTTTCCTCCCGGAAACCCCTTGATCAGGCCATCGAGGGCGATGTCGCCATCGGGCAGGGTCCGCGGCGGCGAGCCCATCTCGCCGTTCTGCTCATAGAGTGCCGACCACAGCGTCCGTGTCCCGGGGACCACCGGGGAGCCAACGGCGTTGACGGCAACCAGGGCGCCGACCTGAAGCCCATCTGCAGTGACAACCGAAGCGCTTCCCAACCCGCCCTTGAGATGGCCCGCAGTGGCGCCAAGGCCGGCGCCTGCATTGCCCAGAGCGAACTCCTTTGCTGCAGCAGCGACCGCCTGTCGCCCAAGATCCCAATAGGGCGGGAATTCTCCCCAGGTCTTGTCGCCACCATTGGCCAGGTCAAACAGGATCGCGCCGGGCACGATCGGGACCACGGCATCGGCAACCTTGAAACCGCGCCCCTGCGCCGCGAGCCAGGCCAACGCACCGCCCGCGGCATCGAGGCCAAAGGCCGAACCGCCCGACAACACGACAGCATCGATTGCACCGACCAGGCAGGTCGCCTCCAGCGCGTCGATATCGCGTGTTCCAGGCGCGCCACCACGCACATCGACGCCGGCCGCACACCGGGTTTCCGGCACGATCACGGTCGTACCCGACCGTACGTCAAGATTTTCGGCTTGCCCGACCAGAATGCCGTCAACATCGCTGATCAGGTTCAACCGACCGGGTTTGGCGCCGTGTTGTGTCATGGTTCCCTCAATGCATCAGATCGCAAGCATGCTAAAATAATAGCCCCGTCCGCCTTCCATACCATCCCATGGAGAGTTCAATCATGGTTCGCACCGCCATTCTTTCCTCGTTTGTCGCATTGTTCGCCTTTGCCATGCCTGTCCAGGCCGGCGAACCCGTCGCTTCCGCGGACTTCATGGTCTCGACGGCAAACCCGCTGGCGACCCAGGCAGCACGCGACATGATCATGAAAGGCGGCAGTGCGGTCGACGCCACCATTGCCGCACAACTGGTGCTGACCCTCACCGAACCCCAATCATCGGGCATTGGCGGGGGCGCATTCATGCTCCATTTCGACGCCGGCAATGGTGCCATCGTCAGCTACGATGGCCGCGAAACCGCGCCGGCATCGGCCACATCCGATCTCTTCCAACACCCGGATGGCACAGTCATGGGCTGGCTCGAAGCGGCAGAGGGCGGGATTTCGGTCGGTGTGCCCGGCGTTCTGCGTATGCTCGAAATGGCCCATGCCGAACATGGCAAACTGGCTTGGGCCGATCTCTTTGAGCCGGCGATCGATCTGGCCGAAAACGGCTTCCAGATCTCGCCACGGCTCTATGAGGTGCTGGACTGGGTCGAAGGCCCCGAACGGTTTCCAGCCTTTTATCAGCTCTATTTCGACGACAACGGCGAACGCAAGGCAGTCGGAACCAGGCTCACAAATCCGGCACTGGCAGCCAGCCTTCACGCTCTTGCCGAAGGCGGTGCCGATGCCCTCTACCAGGGCACACTCGCACTGGAAATATCCGAAGCAGTAGCAGGCACCAGCGTCAATCCGGCCGTAATGACGCTTGAAGACATCGCCAGGTATGAGGCCGTCGAGCGCCCGGCCGTCTGCGTCGATTACCGTATCTGGACAGTATGCGGCATGGGCCCGCCGAGCAGCGGCGGCGTCACGGTGGCGCAAATCCTTCTGTTGCTCGAAGGCTTCGACATGGCGTCCGTGGAACCAGGTTCCCTGGAAGCCGTCCACCTGATTTCAGAAGCCGAACGGCTGGCCTATGCCGATCGTAATCTCTATCTCGCCGACAGTGATTTCGTGGACGTCCCGGTCGAGGCCCTGATTGATGAAGATTATCTCGCCGGGCGTGCCACACTGATCGATCCCGATGCCTCGATGGGGGAAGCTTTCCCCGGCGTGATCGAAGGTTGGGACGACGCAGTCTATGCCCCCAATGCCGGCGATCACGGCTATTCCACAAGCCATATCAGCATCGTCGACCGGGAGGGCAACGCGGTTTCGATGACGACCAGCATCGAGCGTGGCTTCGGCAGCCGCCTGATGGCCGGTGGTTTCATGCTCAACAACGAACTCACCGATTTTTCCTTCGAGGCCGAAGTCGACG
>JABIUG010000122.1 GCA_018700655.1 Rhodospirillaceae bacterium
CTTCTCGTAGAGAATGTCCTTCTGCTCCTGTGTGGCATAGGGGCCGAGCGTCTTGCTCGCCACATTGCCGGGCGTGAATTCCATAAGCGCGAAGAGCAGAGCGGACGCCACAACCATGGTGGCAGCCATCATGAACAACCGCTTGAGGATGAAGACAGCCATGCCCCCGTCTCTCCCTGAGCCTGTTTCGTCATATCGCCGCGTGACCGTTGCAACGGTTCTCATCGGCAGTCGATGTTATTTCACCTTGGCCATTGTGGTGGAACGAGTCCATAGCCACACCGCCACGAAATGTTCCGATCTCGCCAATCCGGGCCACATCAACGTGACAAGCCATGGACTATCCTCGGGCGCGACGGTTTCTGCTATGACATCAGCATCGAATGAACCGAGGTGTCGCCATGGCCGGAATTCATTCTGTTGCCGATCTCACCGAACTGGGCCGCACGCGCCTGTCCGAACACTTTTTCATGCGTGAGATGCTCTACAGCGAGGTCGGCAATTTCCACGGCATGTCCAACATTCCAGACGACCCAGAGCTTGCCGTCCATGTCGGCACACAGATCGCAGAGAACCTGCTGGAACCACTCAAGCGGGCTTTCGGCCATGTTGCGGTGCGCAGCGCCTATCGTTCCCCCGGGCTCAACCAGTTCTGTCACGACCGCCACAACGAACTCACCGCCAGGGGCATCACCGACGGCGCCTATTACTGCTCCGACAACACCTACAGCGCCTCCCGCCATATCTGGGATCAGCGTGACGCCAACGGCCATTGCGGCGGCACCGTCTCCCCCGTCATTCCCTGGTATCTCGAACGCTATGAGCAGACCGGCGATGCCAGTCCGCTGGCCTGGTGGATCAGGGACAACCTCCCGGATTATGCCGAGATCATTTTCATTCCCTGGATGTGTGCCTTCAACATCCGCTGGTACGAGGGCGAGCCAACCAAGTCGATCTACATCGATCATGGCGCACTGGAGGCTGAAACTCCGTTGACAGAGCCGGGCATGGCGAACTTCGAAGGCGATCACAGCGATCAGTATCAGGGGTTTCCGGCAGCATGAACTCCGCCTGTCACACACGCATCCAGACTGTCCTTTCGGGAGAGACTCCGGACCGCCCGGCCTTTGCGCTATGGCATCACTTTCCCGAAGCCGACCGTTCACCCGAAGAACTGGCAGCGGCTACGGTCGCGTTCGCCCACGCATGGCGCCCGGATCTGATCAAACACACACCCAACGGCATGTATGCGGTTGAGGACTGGGCCAGACTGTTCGCCGATCAACCATCGCTCGATGTTGATCCCGACGTCGTCCCCTATGCCTTGAATCTTCCGATCGATTGGCGACGCATCGCAAAGCTGGCGACGACGGAAGGCGCGCTTGCCCGGGAACTGGGCTGTCTGCGCCGGGTCTGTGAAGAGATCGGCGAAGAGTTTCCGGTTTACATGACCGTCTTCGGCCCCCTCACCCTGGCCGGCAAACTCGCAGGCCCTGGTGTGGCCGATGCCATGCACGAGAACCCCGATGAACTGCACGAGGCTCTCAAGACCATCACCGAAACCATGGTGGAGTTCACCATCGCTGTGCGCGAGGCAGGTGCCGATGGGCTCTATTTTGCCACGCAATACGCCAGCGAGTTGTTACTGACCGGGCAGGAGCACGAAGTGTTCGGCGCCCCCTATGATCGTGCGGTCCTGGAAGCATGGGACGAGCCCGCATCGGTCATTCTGCATTTGTGCGGCGGCGACATCTTCTTTGACCTCTGCAACACCTATCCGGTCGGCGCGGTGTCCTGGGACCATGGCATATCAAAACCGTCTTTCAGCGAAGCCTTCGATCAGACCGATTGTGTCGTGGTGGCGGGGATGGAGGAGCAGCAGTTTCCGCTGAGTGTCGACACCGTCTACCGCCAGGCCCGTGAGTCGCTTGGCTTCAGCCACGGACAGCGCCACATCCTGGCGCCGACCTGCGTCATTCCCTCCGGATCCAACGACCTTTCGCTCCAGGCCGTTCTCGATGCCGTCAAAAATCATCGTGCGCCGGGCGGCAATCCGGGATGACCGACGGCACAAAGAGCATCCGCGTCCGTCGTGCCCGCAAGGCCGATGCCCGGGAGGTTGCCGTACTGGCCAACGAGCTCGGCCGCTGGATCATGAAGCAAGACGGAACGACCACGGCAGATGACATCCGGCGTCATGCCTTCGGGCCACAGCGCTGGTGCGATATCATCGTTGCAACAGATGGCAAACACATCACAGGCTATGCTCTCTACCGCACATTCTTCGAGGGCTTCACCGGCAATCGCCGGTTTTTCCTGAGCGACCTCGGCGTTGCATCCGAAAGCCGTCGCGACGGCACCGGCCACAAGCTGATGGCCGCGATTGCGCGCCGTGCGGTCGAACTAGAATGCGATATCGTTACCTGGGAATGTTCTCACGACAATTTCGTCGCACTGGGATTCTACGAAAAGCTGAATGCCGTGCGGCTCGACAATGTCGTGCATCTCCACCTCGCAGGCGAAGAGCTGGACGCGCTCGCAACTGAGGCTTGACGGATCGCCGTGAGACCCGGGCGTCCTCACCACCCCGCCCCCGTCATCCCACGGCTTGACCGGAGGATCCATTCCGAAAATCCAGCCACAAGCTGAGTTGGCCAACCCTGGCGACCGAATGGCGATCCTGCACTGTCACCGATGCCCGCCGGACCACGGGATGGATGGCCCCATCAAGTGGGGCCATGACGGCATTGGTGAAATGGGTCCGACGTCCGACCGACCCGCAAAAAACAGAGAAGTATTCCCAACGGGAGATCACACCTAGCGCGTCACCGCGGCAACGACCGCCACCTGGAGCATCCAGCGTTCATCGGGCATGCCCACGATCCGGATCGTTTGGGCAATGTGATGGCGCAGATGACGTTTTTGTTCGGATGCGGCAGCGTCGAGATGGGCACGGTCGGCAAGATCGGTCTCGACCGCGACGATGTGACGCGGCTCGATGTTCTTTTGTCCGAGCGCGGCAATGATCTTGGCCCAGACGGTCTGGCATTGCGTGTCGAAGTCCGCGCCGAGGGTACCCTTGTCGTCCTCTGGCGACTGGGCCCCGACAAAGATCAGCGTGCGGTGATGGGGCACTTCTGCTGCTCCCCTGAGGTATTCGCCAACCGCTTTGACCATGACAATCCTCCCGGCTTGATCACCCTGAGCTTGATCGACACGCGGGCCTGGACGCAAGAACTTTCAAGCCATTGATATTGCGCATGAATTGCGGCTCACTGAGGCCCGACACGGCTATATCTCCAGCGCCAGCTTGCGCCCCTCATAGATCGCAGCCGAGGCCCGCCGTGCACCCAGGCTGTCGCCGATCATGTGGACTGACAGGTTCTCGTCACCCATGAGTGAATCGTGCAGGGAACGCACCGGCCGGTTCGTGGTCGCCAGCACCAGCGTGTCGAATTCGCGCGTGACAAGGCCACCATCCAGGGTCGACTTCAGTGCCGCTACATTGCCTTCCCACGACAACATCACGGTATCGACCAGCGGCTTGATCTTGAGTTCGGCCATGCGTCGGACGAGAGGCGCCGTTGCGGCCGAGTTCACCAGTTCAGGCGCGATCATGGGATGGCGCGTGGCGATGGTGACGTCATGATCGCGTTCGGCCAGGTAAAGTGCGGTGCCTGCACCCTTCCAGTTGCCGAGATCATCGAGCACCAGCACACGTTTGCCACAGTTGGTGTCGCCCGCCAGAACATCATCGATTGCCACGACGTTGTCGGCTTCGACACCCGGCAAGCGTTCCTGGAATGGCAGAGCACGCTGATAGCCATCGCGCGCGGGCTCGGAACCGGTCGCCACGATCACCTCTTCCCAGTCACCTGAACTGACCTCGTCTGCCGTCATCGCAGTGTTCAGGCGGACCTCGACCTGTTGTTTGGTGAGCTGGGTGTCGAACCATGCGATCAGCTCGTCGAGCGCTTCGCGCCGGGGCTGCCTTGCGGCCAGGGCAAACTGCCCGCCCAGATGATCGGAGGACTCGACCAGGGTCACCCGATGGCCTCGCTCGGCAGCAACCCGTGCCGCCTCCATGCCGCCAGGTCCACCGCCGACGACGAGAACGCGTTTGGGTTCACCAGAAGGTTCGAACCGGTCACCGCCCCACTCCCATTCACGCCCGGCCGACGGGTTCACCAGGCACGAGACCCAATAGTCACGCGCGCGACGGCCCCAGCAAAGCTGATTACACGAGATGCATGGACGAACGTCCTCGGCCCGGCCTTCCCGTGCCTTGTTCGCCAGATGCGGATCGGCGATCTGGCCCCGCACGATCGAGACCATGTCGGCCATGCCGTCGGCGATCACCTTGTCGGCGTTCTCAGGCGTTCGCACGTGACTTTCGGCCTGAACAACCGCGTTGCGTACCACCGAGCGGATTTCCGCCGCCAGTGGCGGACCCTTCATCTGGTCGTACATGAAGGCCGGGATGATCTGCGAGAAGTCATAGAAGCTTCCGGTGCCGACGGAGACGTAGTCCATCAGATGCCGCACATCGTGCCACGCGACGATGCGCTTGACCTCTTCAAGCGGCAGCCCTTTTTCGCTCAGGTCGTCACCAGAGACAGAAAGACCGATGATGAAGTCCTCGCCGCAGGCTTGGCGGATCGCCGTCAGCAGCGTGCGTGTGAAACGGCAGCGGTTTTCCAGGCTGCCGCCCCACCTGTCGTCGCGCCGGTTGGTGAGCGGGGACCAGAACTGATCGGGCAGCGTGTTGTAGGCGGCCAGAACGTCGATGCCATCAAGCCCCGCCTTCTTGGCGCGCAGTGCCGCCGCGACATAGTGGGCCAGCACTGTCTCGATCTCGGCCTCGTTCATGGCGTGGCTGCCGGATCCGTCCTTCAGCGACGGCAGGCCCGAGACCGACCAGTTTGGCAGCCAGCTGTTGTCGCCGTCGGCATACTGGCCGGAATGGTTGAGCTGCTGCACGACGACCGCGCCGTGTTCGTGGACCGCGTCGGCAATCGCAGCCAGCCCTGGAACGATCTCGTCGCTCGCCTTGAAGCGCCCACGGGTCAGCGCGCCATGGGCCTCGACCGACTGACCCTCCATCACGATCAGGCCGACCCCGCCACGGGCACGCTCGGCGTAGTAACCAAGATGCCTGGGACCGGGAAGGCCCTCATGGCTCATGTTCGCCAGATGCGGGCCGAAGGTCAGACGGTTGCGCAAGGTCTTGTGGCGCAGCTTCAGTGGCTGGAAGAGATAGGGAAGGTGTTCGCTCATGATGGAGCCGCCCCCTCACCCCGGCCCTCTCCCCGGTGGGGCGAGGGAGACGTTTGCTCGAAAGAAATCCCCCTCTCCCGGGACCGGGCCGGGGTGAGGGGTGATACTGTTTCAAGTTGCGCCATCATCACAGCTCCATCGCGATGCGGCGGCCGTCGTAGATCGCGCCAGAGGCCTGGTGGAAGGCGATGCAGTCACCCACGGCATGGACCGAAAGGCCCGAACCTTCGAGACCGCGAAGTAGGCCATCATTCGCGACCGGCGTCTCAGCGATCACGAGCGTGTCGAACGGCTGGGTCTGCTCCACGCCGGTCGGCAGGTGACGCACGGTCGCGGCGTCACCGGACCAGTGCATCACGGCACTCGACGATCGCATGTCGACGCCGGCCTTCGCCAGCGCCTTCCTGATATCCTTGTCCGATTGTGTGCGGCCCATCGATGCGGCGATATAGGCATCCTTGGCAACAAGCACGACCGCGCGGCCTGCTTCTGCTAACGCGAGCGCGGTGCCATTGCCGGGCCAGGCACCGAGATCGTCGAGCACAAGAACCCTGTGACCGGGCGTCACCGCTCCCGACAGCACGTCACCGACCGAACAGACATTGCCCTGTTCGACGCCATCGAGCCGGTCGCGTTCCGGCAGGGCACGCTGATAGCCCGCATGGGGCGCCCTGCTCCCGGTCGCGACAATGACGGTATCAACCCCCATGTCGCGCACCATTTCGGCATCCATTTCGATCCCCAGATTCACCGCAACGCCCAGGCGCTCCAGTTCTCGTTCGAGCCAGGCCAGGTGATCGCCAATTTCGTTACGTCTGGGCTGCAACGCGGCAAGCCGCCATTGTCCGCCCAGCGTGTCGCCTGCTTCGACCAGGCGCACGCCGTGTCCACGTTCGGCAGCAACCCGTGCGGCTTCCATGCCGGCAGGGCCGCCACCAACCACCAGCACCCTGCGAGGATCATCCGAGACACCCGAAACATCGCCGCCCCACGCGAATTCGCGCCCGGTCGAGGGATTGACCATGCACGAGATCCAGTAGTCGCGATGACGCCTGCCAATGCATTGCTGGTTGCACGAGATGCAGGGGCGAATTTCCCCGGCGCGGCCATCGCGGGCCTTGTTGGCCAGGTGCGGGTCGGCGATCTGGCCGCGCACGATCGAAACCATGTCGGCCATCCCTGCCGCGACGATCCGCTCACCATTCTCCGGCGTCTTGACCCGCGCCTCACACTGCACGCGCGCATGGCGGCAAACCGACTTCAGGCGGCCGACATATTCCTCGCCCTTCATCGCCTGTTCGAAGGCAGGTGGAATGATCTTGGTGAAACCCCAGTAGCTGCCGCGCCCGATCGTGACGTAGTCGAACAGCGTGCGCTCGTCATGCCAGGCCACAACCTCCTGCAACATTTCGATCGACTGCACGATCTCTGCACCGGGATCGATCGACACGGCAACACCACACACGAAGTCCTCGCCGCAGGTCTTGCGAATGCGGCTGTAGACCTCCTGGGAGAAACGCATGCGGTTCTCGAAGCTGCCGCCCCAGCGGTCGTCACGCCGGTTGGTGAAGCGCGACCAGAACTGCTCCATCAGGGCCGAATAGGCCGCCATGATCTCAATCCCGTCGAACCCGGCCTCATGGGCGCGTCGCGCGGCTTCGACATGGGCCTCGATCACTTCCTCGATCTGGGCCTCGGTCATGGCATGGCTGCCATCGGAATTGAACATCGACGGCAGGCCGCTGGGCGACCAGTTCTCCGAGAAGCTGGAGTCCCAGTCACCATGGGCGCCAACATGATAGAGCTGCTGGATGATGGCGCAGCCTTCGTCATGGACCGCATCCGTGATCGTCCGGAAATGCGGGATGATGACATCGTCGTCGTGGAGGAAGTTGCCGCGCGTGAGCACTGCCGTGCGATGGACCGGCACCGGCTCGACCACGATCATGCCCGCCCCGCCCCTGGCCCGCTCGCGGTAGTAACCAAGGTGACGTTCGCCCGGGATGCCTTCTTCGCTCATGTTCGCGGTGTGCGCCCCGAACACGATCCGGTTCTTCAACGTCAGATGACGCAGGCTCAGCGGCTCAAAAAGGTGAGGATAAGGCGAGGTCATGGAGACAAGGCCGATTGCCGATGGTTCGCTTTGAAGCCTAACTTGTGCTGACGCTTCCACAAGTGGGCAATCACATGAGTCTTCAGAATGTCGCTGCACTGGCCGACCATGCACGCCAAGTGCTCGAGAACGGTGCAAACCGCCCGTTCGCGCCGGCGGTCGAGCTGCGCGAGGGTGCAGAACTGGTCAGCACGCTGGCCTTCGATGGAACACCCGAGCCTGTTTCACAGCCCGTCGTCGACCGCCACCTCGATCAGCCCAGTGTGCGTGCCCCCGAGGCCGCTGAAATGCTCGCCCGCCTTCGCGCGGCATCGCCGTCCCTTACCTGGGGTGACATCCACGACGGTTATGGCGGCGAGCCCGGCATGGAACATTTCTGTCGCAACTACAGCTACACCCCGCTCGCCGTACCAGCACGCTGGGCCAGGGGCGTTGCCGTACCCTCGCCCGACGTCGGTTTGAGCTTTACGATCCAGGCGCCCGGGACCTACTACCCCGACCACGCCCACAAAGCGGTCGAGATCTATTATGTGATCGCCGGCAAGGCGCTGTGGAAACGCGGCGGCGAGCCCTGGATCGAACGGTATCCCGGCGACATCATCCTCCACACCGCCGGCATGCGTCACGCCATGCAGACCGGCGACGAACCTCTGATCGCGATGGCCGTGTGGATCACGGATGTAGGATCGGGGATCGTGGTGGTGCGGGCGTAGTCGATGAGGTTGATGATCGTTGGCTAAGCCTTGGCATGTGAGAACAACAATGACGCTGCCGCCAAGAAGACAACAATTCGAAGCTGCGGACTGCACGGATATCGACCGCTCACTTCGGACACGTGATGCTCGCAGTTGAACTCAAACAGTTTGTACGGTCGACCAATCGTGTCGATCGCATTGCGTGCAATCTGATCCCTAGGAAGAGTGCCCGCTTTCCCATGGTTTGTGACCTGCCGTCCCCCAGCAAAGTCATCGACCGTCTCTCGTACAACTTGGCCAGCAATTTTCGAGTTGTGAATGACCGTAAGGTCGTCGACGATAATCCCATAGTGTCGATAGACACCCAACCAAACCGAAATCTGATCGCCTGAAAGCATATCATGCACTACACTTTTTATCATTTTACGATCTATATGCGTTTTGCGCCTTTCTGTCAATCGGAAAATTAGTCCAATGGAACAGCACACGACCTATGCCGCTGTAGTCGGCCACACCCTCCGCGATTTCCGAGAAAAAGGAGGGTTTGACCAACATGCTATGGCAAAGAAGCTTGGCATTACCCAACCAAGTTGGTCACGCATCGAACGCGGAGACGTTGCAATCAGTATTGAGCAGCTTTCCAAGATTGCAGACGCATTGTCGCTTCAGCCCAATGCAATCATCAAGAAAGCAGACGATTCAGCAAGCGCACTTCGAGGGCTAAATGTTCAGGTGGACGATGACCGGACCAAGACGGCTAAGGGGTCTGACGGTAAACTTCTCGTCGCCGCTGCTCTTGGGGCAATTATCGCGTATGCACTATCAAGCCGATGAAATGGTCTGGTTTGGGAAGACCGTCCGCGCTTAGACAAGGCAGGTTGCACCGTCGGAATGTGTCACGCCATGCAGACCGGGGACGAACCTCTGATCGCGATGGCCGTGTGGATCACGGATGTAGAATCGGGGATCGTGGGGGTGCGGGCGTAAGCTTCGCCGACTCATAAAAGGAACGGCGCCATGAAAGTCTATATCAGCGTCGACATCGAAGGCGTTACGGGCATCACCCATTGGGAC
>JABIUG010000123.1 GCA_018700655.1 Rhodospirillaceae bacterium
GCGCCGACAATGCCGATGCTCTGCTCGCGTGTAATCGCGGCGGCTTCGGGCTTCCAGCTCGCACCGAGCTTTTCCATCACGAAACGCTTGAGATTGCGGATCTGGATCGCGCCATCGCTCGCCGTGCGCCGGCAGGCCGGCTCACAGGGGGCATCGCAGACACGCCCGCAGATCGAGCTGAACGGATTGGTCGCGGTGATCGCCTCAAAGGCTTCCTCGAACTGGCCGTTCCAGATGTAGCCGATATAGGACGGCGCATCCGTGCCTACCGGACAGGCTATCTGGCAGGGTGCCGGCACATAGTGTTTGTCGCCTGCTACACCGATCTGCTCGGTCGGCATCAGGTTTGCATTGCTGTCGCTTGTCATCGCCATCGTCCTGTCTCTCAACCAGCGGCCTGGAACAGCTCGGCATCACGCCGTTCCGGTACATAGGGAAGGCCGGTGATCTTGGCTGCTTCGGGGGTCAGGGCGACCAGATCGTCGCGGCACAGGCCGGTGACGTTGTTGTGGCCCAGCGCCTTGGTAATCGCGGCAATCTGCCAGCGCACACTCTCCAGGAAGGTATAGATGTGCTGGGCTTCGACCTGGGCCTTGTAGCGTTTCTCGTGCTCGGGGTCCTGGGTCGCAATGCCGGTAACGCACTGACCGACATGGCACTGCATGCAGGCGATACAGCCGCCCGCAATGATCGCTGCCGTCCCCAGCGCAATGGCATCGGCACCAAGACACAGGCCCTTGACCGCCTCGATGCCGTCACGGATGCCGCCCATCAGGACGATTTCGAGGTCCTGGCGACGACCGATGCTGGCAAGTGCTGTTTCGGCTTCGCAAATAGCGGCAAGCGTGGGGATACCGACATACTCCATGACCTCTGCGCCACCCGCGCCGGTCGAACCCTGCATGCCGTCCAGCTCGACGAAGTCGAAGCCGTCCTTGACCGCGATCTTGATGTCGTCATGGATACGGCCTGCACCCAGCTTGACGCTTACAGGCAGGCGGTAACCGGTCGCTTCGCGCAGTTCCTCGACCTTGATGACGAGATCATCAGCACCCAGGATATCGGGGTGGCGCGAGGGTGAACGCAGGTCGATGCCGGCGGGAATGCCACGAATTTCCGCCAGTTCCTTGGTCACCTTCTTGGCCATCAACTGGCCGCCAAAGCCGGGTTTCGCGCCCTGGGAGATATAGATCTCCAGGCCGTCGGCACGGTTCATGTCATGGATGTTCCAGCCCAGACGTCCGCCCAGCATTTGGAAGATGAGCTGGCCCGCGGCATCGCGCTGGGCGTCGCTCATGCCGCCCTCGCCCGTATTTTCGGCAATACCTGCCATGCCCGAGGCAATCGCGATCGCCTGTTTGGCCGAGCGTGACAGCGCGCCATAACTCATCGGTGCGATCAGCAGCGGCATGGAGAGATTCAGCGGATTGGCGCCGTTCTTGCCACCGATCTTGGTCTGCATCTCGACATCACCGACCGGATCGTCGCCGATCGCGGCCATGGAGATGTCTTTCTTGAAGGCGATGTCGGAGAGATGTGGCAGTTCGCGCGCGCCACCGTAACCACGCACACGGTAACGACCGATCTGGGACTTGATATAGACATCTTCCTGGATCTTGCGGTTCCAGTAGTCGCTGTCGCCCGAGAAGTTGAAATAGGGGATCGAGCGCATCTGGCGCTCGGACGTGTTGTAACGCAGCTTCTTGCCCGCGTTCACGACCTTCTGGAACGAACCCTTGAAGGGGATTTCGTAGCGATCGAGGAATTCGCGGATCTCGTCGACCTCGGCACTGTCGATGTCGGTCACCTCGGCGTCGGATCCCAGCGAGGTGACCTTGCCGCCCAGGAAAATCTCGCCGCCCGACATGTCCTCGCCCAGCCGTTCGCCGGACTCGCCCAGGATGATCATGCGCCCGCCATACATCATGTAGCCGGCCATGAAGTTGGCATTGCCGCAGCACAGCAGCGTGCCTTTCTTCATCACCTGGCCGGCACGGCTTCCCATGTTGCCCTTGATCACCAGCTCGGCGCCACGGATCGCGACACCGGCGATCGCGCCGGCATTGCCTCCGACCACGACCGAGCCGCGATACATGTTGTCGGCCACGCCCCAGCCGACATTGCTGTCGACCTGGAAACGCGGCGTATCGGTCAGCCCGCCCAGGAAATACCCGGCAGAGCCGCGGACATGGATGTCCACGGGGTGGATGACGCCCACGCCGATATGGTGGCGGGCATCGGGGTTGAGAACCTCGATGCTTTCACCCTGGCTGGCTGCTTCACGGATCCGCTCGTTGGCCTCGCGGATCTCGAATTGACTCAGGTCGACAGTGACCATGTGTTGTAGCTTCCCGGCGGTGGTTCACGGGTGTCGAGCGCCTGACCCGGGAACAGCCGGTTCAGCGACACCTCTTCGGATGCAATCGCGATCAGGTCGTCGTTTTCGAACATGATCATCGGTTTGGCGGCCAGACGGTCCTTGGCATAGCCGATCTCGCCCTTGGTCGAGACCAGGAACGAGAAGGTGCCGTCCATATCGTCGA